>NZ_JBIUCQ010000010.1:0-129144 GCF_044538495.1 Acinetobacter sp. ABJ_C4_1
ACATTACCTGCAGGGTCGGTTGCTGTCACAGTCACCGTATGTGGACCATCTGCCAACACTGGAAGTGTATTGTCTGCAAGTGTCCAGGTACCGTTGCCATTATTGACCGCTGGATAGTCCACACCATTTACACTCACCACCACAGTCGCTGTTGGATCGTTCACTGTACCGGTTAATGCAGGTGTACTGTCATTGGTGGTTACATCACTTAAAGTAACTGTCGGTGCTGTCGTATCGATAGTCACCACTGCACCTGTTGTACCCACATTACCTGCTGGGTCAGTTGCTGTCACAGTCACGGTGTGCGGTCCATCTGTCAACACTGGAAGCGTATTGTCTGCAAGTGTCCAGGTACCGTTGCCATTATTGACCGCTGGATAGTCCACACCATCTACAGTCACGACAACAGTTGCAGCTGGATCATTCACTGTACCAGTTAATGCAGGTGTACTGTCATTGGTTAACACGTCACTCAAGGCAACAGTCGGTGCCAATGCATCTACAATGCCTGTACCTGGTAATGATGGGTTACCTGCAGGGTCAGTTGCTGTCGCAGTCACTATTTGACCATCAAGCAAGTCACCTGGGTTTGGCGCTGTCCATTTACCATCTGGGCCTGCAACGACAGTTGCTGTTGTGCCATCAGGGAAGCTTACAGTGACTGTTGAACCTGGTTCTGCTGTACCTGTGACTGGATTAGTCGCATTGATCGGATCAAGTACCGGCGCACTTGGTGCTGTGGTATCGATAGTTACGACTGCACTGCCCGTACCCACATTACCTGCAGGATCAGTTGCTGTCACAGTTACCGTATGTGGTCCATCGGTCAACGCTGGAAGGGTATTGTCTGCAAGTGTCCATGTACCATCACCATTATTGGTTGCCGGATAGTTCACGCCATCTACAGTCACAACCACTTTCGCAGTTGGATCATTCACTGTACCGGTTAACGCAGGTGTACTGTCATTGGTTAATGTCGTGGTGACAGTCACAGATGGTGCAACTGCATCTACAATGCCTGTACCTGGCGCTGATGGGTTACCCGCTGGATCAGTCGCTGTCGCAGTTACTGTTTGTCTATCAGTCAAGTCACCTGGGTTTGGCACTGTCCACTTACCATCTGGGCCTGCAACGACAGTTGCTGTTGTGCCATCAGGGAAGCTCACAGTGACTGTTGAACCTGGTTCTGCTGTACCTGTGATTGGATTGGTTGCATTGATCGGATCAATTACCGGTGCACTTGGCGCTGTGGTATCGATAGTTACGACTGCACTGCCCGTACCCACATTACCTGCAGGATCAGTTGCTGTCACAGTTACCGTATGTGGTCCATCGGTCAACGCTGGAAGGGTATTGTCTGCAAGTGTCCATGTACCATCACCATTATTGCTTGCCGGATAGTTCACGCCATCTACAGTCACAACCACTTTCGCAGTTGGATCGTTCACTGTACCAGTTAACGCAGGTGTACTGTCGTTGGTTAATGTCGTCGTTACCGCAACTGTTGGTGCAACTGCATCTACAATGCCTGTACCTGGCGCTGATGGGTTACCTGCAGAGTCAGTTGCTGTCGCAGTTACTGTTTGACCATCAGTCAAGTCACCTGGGTTCGGCACAGTCCATTTACCATCAGGCCCTGCAACGACAGTTGCTGTTGTGCCATCAGGGAAGCTCACAGTGACTGTTGAACCTGGTTCTGCTGTACCTGTGACTGGATTGGTTGCATTGATCGGATCAATTACCGGTGCACTTGGTGCTGTGGTATCGATAGTTACGACTGCACTGCCCGTACCCACATTACCTGCAGGGTCGGTTGCTGTCACAGTTACTGTATGTGGACCATCAGTCAACACTGGAAGTGTGTTGTCTGCAAGTGTCCATGTACCATCACCATTATTGGTTGCCGGATAGTTCACGCCATCTACAGTCACAACTACTTTTGCAGTTGGATCATTCACTGTACCGGTTAACGCAGGTGTGCTGTCATTGGTTAATGCTGTCGTTACTGCAACTGTTGGTGCAACTGCATCTACAATGCCTGTACCTGGCGCTGATGGGTTACCTGCTGGATCAGTCGCTGTCGCAGTTACTGTTTGACCATCAGTCAAGTCACCTGGGTTTGGCACTGTCCATTTACCATCAGGGCCCGCAACTACAGTTGCTGTTGTGCCATCAGGGAAGCTCACAGTGACTGTTGAACCTGGTTCTGCTGTACCTGTTACTGGGTTAGTCGCATTGATCGGATCAATTACTGGTGCACTTGGCGCTGTGGTATCGATAGTTACGACTGCACTGCCCGTACCCACATTACCTGCAGGATCAGTTGCTGTCACAGTTACCGTATGTGGTCCATCGGTCAACGCTGGAAGGGTATTGTCTGCAAGTGTCCATGTACCATCACCATTATTGCTTGCCGGATAGTTCACACCATCTACAGTCACAACCACTTTCGCAGTTGGATCATTCACCGTACCAGTTAACGCAGGTGTACTGTCGTTGGTTAATGTCGTGGTGATAGCAACTGTTGGTGCAACTGCATCTACTGTACCAGTTGAAGGAGTTGATGGGTTACCTGCAGGGTCGGTTGCAACAGCTGTAACTTTATCACCATCTTTAAGATCACCTGGGTTCGGCACAGTCCATTTACCATCAGGGCCCGCAACTACAGTTGCTGTCGTACCATCCGGGAAAGTCACTTTAACAGTTGAACCTGGTTCTGCTGTACCTGTGACTGGATTGGTCGCATTGATCGGATCAATTACTGGTGCAGTTGGTGCTGTCGTATCTACAGTTACAACTGCATTTGTTGTACCTACATTACCTGCAGGATCAGTTGCAGTCACAGTGACCGTATGTGGCCCATCGGTCAATGCTGGAAGCGTATTGTCTGCAAGTGTCCAGGTACCATTGCCATTATTGGTTGCCGGATAGTTCACGCCATCTACAGTCACAACCACTTTCGCAGTTGGATCATTCACTGTACCGCTTAATGCAGGTGTACTGTCATTGGTTAATGTCGTGGTGACAGTCACAGATGGTGCAACTGTATCTACTGTACCAGTTGAAGGAGTTGATGGATTACCCGCAGGGTCGGTTGCAATAGCTGTAACTTTATCACCATCTTTAAGATCACCTGGGTTCGGCACAGTCCATTTACCATCAGGGCCCGCAACTACAGTTGCTGTCGTACCATCTGGGAAAGTCACTTTAACAGTTGAACCTGGTTCTGCTGTACCTGTGACTGGATTGGTCGCATTGATCGGATCAATTACTGGTGCAGTTGGTGCTGTCGTATCTACTGTATAAGATTTTGACTCATTAATATTGCTGCTGTTACCTGCTGCATCAGTAAAAGTAACTTTTGCATCAATGGTTTTATCGCTATCTGCAATTAATCCACTGCCTGGTACAACTACACTCCACGTACCTGCTGCTTTGTCTACATTTGCAGTGTAAGTTACACCATTAACAACCACTGTAACGACAGTATTTGCAGCATCTGTCGGAATATTTTTTAAACTACCCGTAACAGTAACATTACCCGCAGCTTCCGTTGAATTAATAACATTATCTGAAGTTATAGGATCAACAGAGAAAGTAACGCCATTTGTATTTGGCGGCGTGGTATCTGCAGGAGAAGAGTCATTACTGCTACCACTATTTGATGCAGCAGCAATGATACCACCTGCAACTAGAGGTACTGCTGCCCACAACCATGGGTTCACACCTGCATCGTGATAAAGTAATGGCTGAATTGAAGAAATAGGTTGATAAATAACATCAGACACTAATGCCTGTGGTGCTTCTGCTGGTAGAGCTGCTGGTAAGTCTTCACCCAAAAGTGCTTGTGGCTCTACATCACTGTCGGCATCCGCATCTGCATCGCTGTCGGCATCTGCATCATTTTCGGCATCCTTAAATTTTGCCCAAATGAGTTGACCATTTTGGTCTTGAAAAACAAGACTGTTGTCAGATGGCTCAGCAGTACCACTAAAGAAACCTTCAATAACAATAGTTTCACCATTTTTCAGGCGAATTACTGCATTGGTACCCTCCCTATTTACTACCAATACATCACTGGCAGCCACTTTTACCAACACAACTGATGCTTCTGAAAGTTTTGCAGAAGTTCCCTCTGTTGTTACCAAGGTTTTGTGACTTTCCTTGGCAATAATTTGTATTTCAGGCATATCTATATTCCTTTTATATTATTGATTTAAATGATTTTTTGTATAATTCTTTTTACTTAATGTTTTCGAGTTTTTGACCTACAACTTAAAAACATTAAGTAATGTGATCATTTTTACATTAACCACTTTAAAATAAAAAAAATAAATACTAAAGTCCTTATAGAAAAAAAATTAATTAATACAAATTTTATATAAATAAAATTTTCATTGTTATTCTTATAATTTAAGAAAAATAAGCAGTAACTGTTTTATATATAAAACAAATTTAATTTTTATTATTGGAAATTTATTGAAAACTATTTTAATTTAAAGTTTTATATAACAAGTTTTAATATCTCAATAAAATAAAATATATTATTAATGATATATATAGAAAAAAAATGGCTCTAGGTAATATTTTACTATTACACTAAAGCCTTATTTTTTAATTTAATTAAAAATACTTTTAAGTTTATTTAAAAATTATCTGGACTCTCAAAACGTTTTACTTCTTGTAACTTATTTGGATCATGCATAGTTGCAATACCATCTTCTGTTTTTTGGTCAACAATTACATCGGGATTAAAGATAGTAATTGTTTCTCTTCCTAATGCATCTTCCCCTACAATATATTGAAAGCCACGGCGATTCATTTTATGGCATAGCTTCTGGTAAAAACCTTTAAGGCCTTCCGTTTCTTCATTAGGGTTGTAATAAAATGCATTCATTACCGCTGGTAAGCCAAGACCACACACCACACCAGATAACAATACGCTAATAAAAGTATATCCAATCAGAATACTACTATAAGGGCTAAGTGCTGGAATATTGGCGACTGCCAAAATTAAAGCAAGTGAAATCCCTCCTCGTACCCCACCCCAAGACAAAATGGTTAAACTACCATTGTAGCTTTTGGTCTTACGCATTGTTGGGAAGAAAGCAAAAGACATAAAATTTGCTGCAAAACGAGAAATATGCAAAATAAAGAAAGCGACTATTCCACCTAAAATCAGGCTAAAATTTAAATCAAGAATAAATAACTCAAGACCAATTAAAGTAAATAAGAATGAATTAATAATTCCTTCTACAGTATGCCAAAAATGGTTAACTTCCCTAATTTCTCGCTCTTCACGGATTTCTTTCCACTTATTACCAACGATTAAACCGCCAATCACACAAGCAATCGGTGCAGATGCATGAGCAAATAAAGCAACCAAATATGCTCCGCTAGCAAGTAAGGCGGTTGTTAAGATCAGAGATTCCATTTCGTGTTTACCACGTAATAGGCGTAATGTTCCTATACCAAATGCCCATCCAATACCGACAGCAACCACAATTTCATAAAGCAAAGCTTCTAATGTCGCAACTAATGAAAAATGTTCACCTTGTAAAACATTCAACAACGTCATAAATAATGCAATACACATCGCGTCATTAAATAAAGACTCACCTTCTAATTTGACAATAAGATGATGGGGTGCACGAATTGAACTTAAAACACCTTTAATACCAATTGGATCTGTTGCACCCAATGCCGCGCCTAATAACAGAAGAACTAAAATTGGCACATGATGACCAACCAGCAATTGGAAACCGTAAAGTAAGCCACCAAACAATACCGCACAGATAACTAGCGCAATAGTCGCTAGAATACTAATTTGTCTCCAATAACTTCTTAAGTCTGAAATTTTAAATTTCAGTGCAGAAGATGTCAGAATAAAACAGATGACACCATTAATTAAAAAGTCATAAAAATCGATATGACGTACTGCTTCTTCAATATTATGAATATTAATAGTAATAAACTGATTACCATTTAAGAGACTGGCTCCCCATTGCAAAATGAAGACAAAAATTGCAGAAACAAGAGGCACGCCAATCGCTTGAGGGAAGCCTAAAATACGCTTATTGAATATAGTGGTTGCAATTGATAAGGCAAATACAACCGTAAGTGCTTGTAATAAGAAAAAATTACCCATGAACACCCTTCTTCTGGGTCAATGACCAAATAAGAAAACCTAGACAGCTGAACTGAACAGAATGACAAAATAGGCACTTATATGTGCCCAAACAGTTAAAAATTGAAATATAAGTTTAACGAATTACTTTAATCATTCTATCGATCAGTTAAATTTCTTAACATTAATTATGAATCAGAGGGGTATTAAAAAGATGAGTCTATTAAAAATGCTTTAATAAACTCATCTTTCGCATTAGATAGAATTATTAAAAGTATCACATTGATTGATATCACCAGACTTTAAGCCCACTTGAAACCAATGCATCCGCTGCTCACTCGTACCATGGGTAAAACTATCAGGAACAACTTGGCCAGTTGCACGTTTTTGCAAATAGTCATCACCAATTTTTTGAGCTGCATCCATTGCTTCTTCAACATCGCCAGACTCTAAAAACTGAGTACGCTGTTGATTATGATTTGCCCATATACCTGCTAAACAGTCAGCTTGTAACTCTTGACGAACAGATAGCTGGTTGCCCTCTCTTTGACTAACTTGCGAACGCGCTTGTTGCACTTGAGAAGAAATACCAAGCAAGGTTTGAACATGATGCCCCACTTCATGAGCAACAACATAGGCTTGGGCAAAATCCCCTGCCTCATCTTGGCGAGTAAGCTCTGATTTATTTTGTTCACCTGAGATACCCATTTGCTCACGCATATCTTTAAAGAATTCGGTATCAATATAAACTTTCTGGTCAGCTGGACAATAAAAAGGTCCCATAGCAGATTGAGCGGTACCACAACCTGAGCGAGTCACTCCACTAAATAAAACCAACGTTGGCGGTGTATAAGTTTTACCTAACTGCTTAAATATAGGTGTCCACGTATCTTCTGTATCAGCTAATACAGTTCCAACAAAATCTGACGCTTCTTTTTGCTCAGGTGTTAAACTTTCTGGTGAAGTTGCATTTGATTGTTGTGAAGCAGTAACCTGCTGCGTTGCCTGATAAGCCATTTGTGGATCAACGCCAAAAAATTTCCATGCGACAAATGCTACAACCAAACCAATAATACTAATACCACCTGCTTTAACGCCGCCCCCACCTCGACGGTCCTCAACATTGGTACTGACTCTACGATCTCTCCAACGCATAACTTCCCTCTTCTTTTTAAATGGCCTGATTAGTCAGAAGCTTTTGGCCACATTTTCTGTATTAAACTCACCACAAGCAACACAACTGCACCAGCAATCATACCAATCGCAAAGTTCATTAATGTCGGTGTTAAAGCACCAATAATATTTCCTACTGCCGGTATAGTTTCTACCTGATCAACCGTATCTTCAGTAACATGGTGAAGTAAAGGAATCGTATGGTTAATAATCCCTCCACCTACTAAAAACATTGCAATAGTTCCAACAATAGAAAGTAGCTTCATTAAAAGAGGAGCAAAAGCAAGTAAACCACGTCCTAGAGTTTGTTTGAAAGAAGCAGCTTGTTTTGTTAAATATAATCCTAAATCATCAATCTTAACAATCATGCCAACCAAGCCATAAACGCCAAGCGTCATCACAACTGCAATAATGCTAAGAACACTAACTTTAGTTAATAACGTAGCAGTCGCCACCGTACCTAACGAGATTACGACAATTTCAGCTGATAAAATAAAATCTGTACGAATAGCCCCTTTTACTTTCTCTTTCTCAAAAGTAGCCATATCTAGCTCTTCATTGTTGAATTCTTTTTCTGCTTCCTCAGAGGTCGAAGCTTTTTTATGCGTAATTGTATGAAGAACTTTTTCAACGCCTTCATAACATAAAAATAAGCCCCCTAGCATCAAGAGCGGATTAATTAGCCAAGGTGCAATAACACTAATTAATAACGCTAAAGGTACTAAAATAAGCTTATTAACTAAAGAACCTTTCGCAACCTTCCACACAATAGGCAATTCACGATCTGCTCGCACACCTGTTACCTGTTGTGCATTTAAAGCCAAATCGTCACCTAAAACACCAGCAGTTTTCTTTGCTGCCATTTTGCTCATTAAAGCGACATCATCTAAAATTGTTGCAATATCATCTAGTAATAAAAGTAAGCCACTTGCCATTTCTTATCCAGGTTTGTATTTATCTGACTATTGTAAGATGAAATATTCCAATTTCTGTAATTTTACTGAATAAATTCACAATATTATTTTAAGAAAGTTTAACCAATCGCTGACGAAAAAATTTTATTTCCCGTACAATAATGCCAATCTTTTATATTACAGGGCTTACTATCCCTGATTAAGCCAATACGATAGTGGAATAAATAATGAGTAATGTTGATCAGCGTCCAATTATTTTGACAGGCGACCGCCCTACCGGACAACTTCACCTTGGGCATTTTGTCGGTTCTTTGCGTTCACGTGTAGGTTTACAGGATAGCCATCATCAACATCTCTTATTAGCAGATGCTCAAGCATTAACAGACAATGCAGATAATCCAGATAAAGTACGCCGTAACATCTTAGAAGTTGCTCTAGATTATTTAGCAGTTGGTATTGACCCAGCTAAGACAACCATTTGCGTACAGTCATGTTTACCAGCACTGAATGAGCTTACAATGTTATATCTTAACTTTGTAACTGTGGCTCGTTTAGAACGTAATCCGACCATCAAATCTGAAATTCAAATGCGTGGTTTTGAACGTGACATTCCTGCTGGTTTCCTTTGCTACCCTGTTGCACAGGCAGCTGATATCACGGCTTTTAAAGCAACTGTAGTACCAGTGGGTGAAGATCAGATTCCAATGATTGAACAAACGAATGAAATTGTACGTCGTGTGAATCGCCAAATTGGTCAAGACCTTTTACCTGAATGCAAAGCATTGCTTTCTAATATGGCTCGTTTACCAGGTTTTGATGGTAAAGCAAAAATGTCTAAGTCATTAGGCAATACCATTGTTTTAAATGCTTCTGACAAAGACATTAAGAAAGCGGTAAATGCAATGTACACAGACCCAAATCATCTTCGTATCGAAGATCCAGGTCAGGTTGAAGGCAATATTGTATTTACTTATTTAGATGCATTTGATCCAAATAAAGAAGAAGTTGAAGAATTAAAAGCTCACTACCGCCGCGGTGGTCTTGGTGATGGTACTGTTAAAAAACGTCTCGAAGGTGTGTTAAAAGAATTGATTACACCTATTCGCGAACGTCGTGAAGAACTCGCTAAAGATCCTGATTACATTATGGATGTTTTACGTCAAGGCACTGATAAATGTCGAATCATTACTCAGCAAACTTTAGATGAAGTTAAAGATGGCTTAGGCTTATTTAAATTCTAATTTTTATACCAAGAATATAATTCAAAAAAGCCCTACGGGGCTTTTTTTATTATTACATTTAACTTCAATAATTTAATTTATTAGAATTTCTATATATTTATTATGATTCACACGCTCTTACCCTTTTAACGTGAAGTAACACTAATTAACGTGAACCTTAATGAACAACTATGAGCATATCACTAATATAGCTCAAGTAGGTTGATATGAACCTCACGACATTTCTCCTTAAGCCGAAACTGTTTTTAACAGATTCGTTGTTCTACGCAATGATCACCCCAATCATTGCGTATTTTTTTGTCTTTTTTTAGCCTTATTATTTCTGTTTTCATTTTATGCTACTTTTCAATAATGCAAAAAAATACCGCATCATTTTCAGATGCGGTATTTTTTAAAGATTTAAGGCAGCTATTAAACTAAACCTTTCTCTTTTAATACTTGCAACATAGTTGAACCAAGCTCAGCTGGGCTACGAGTGTAAGCCATGCCTGCTTTTTCAAATGCAGCAAATTTCTCTTCAGCAGTACCTTGACCACCAGAAATGATCGCACCAGCGTGACCCATACGCTTACCTTTAGGAGCAGTTACACCAGCAATGTAACCTACTACAGGCTTAGTCACGTTAGATTTGATGAATTCAGCAGCTTCTTCTTCCGCTGTACCACCGATCTCACCGATCATGATGATTGCATCAGTATCTGGATCGTCTTGGAACAATTGAAGAGCTTCAATTTGGTTCATACCTGGGATTGGGTCACCACCAATACCGATACAAGTAGACTGACCTAAACCAAGCTTAGTTGTTTGAGCAAC
Source organism: Acinetobacter sp. ABJ_C4_1 (assembly GCF_044538495.1). Classification (NCBI taxonomy): domain Bacteria; kingdom Pseudomonadati; phylum Pseudomonadota; class Gammaproteobacteria; order Moraxellales; family Moraxellaceae; genus Acinetobacter; species Acinetobacter sp. ABJ_C4_1. Next base: position 10,269 of record NZ_JBIUCQ010000010.1, read on the forward strand.
AGCTTCATAAGTCAATGTACCTGAACGCGAGATGATACCAATACGACCTGGTTGGTGGATGTGACCAGGCATAATACCGATCTTACATTCACCCGGAGTGATCACGCCTGGGCAGTTAGGACCAACTAAACGAGTACCGTTACCGTTAGTTTCTAAATAACGTTTTGCTTTAAGCATGTCGATTGTTGGAACACCTTCAGTGATCACAACGATTAGACCAACACCTGAATCAACCGCTTCAACGATTGAGTCTAAAACGAATGGAGCTGGTACATAGATTACAGATGCATCTGCATTTGTTTCACGTACAGCTTCTTTCATTGTGTTGAATACTGGTAAGTCAAGGTGAGTTGTACCACCTTTACCTGGAGTAACACCACCAACAACTTTTGTACCGTAGTCTAAAGCTTGTGCAGAGTGGAAAGTACCGTTTTTACCAGTAAAACCTTGTACCAATACTTTAGTGTCTTTATTAATTAATACGCTCATGATTGATACTCCCCTTACGCTTTAACTGCAGCTACAACTTTTTCTGCGGCATCAGACAAACCGTTCGCAGAAATTAATTTCAAACCAGATTCATCAAGTAATTTAGCACCTAATTCAGCGTTGTTACCTTCTAAACGAACAACAACTGGAACAGTTACGTTTACTTCTTGAACCGCTGCAATAATTGCTTCAGCAATCATGTCACAACGTACGATACCACCGAAGATGTTAATTAAAACACCTTGTACAGAAGTATCAGCAAGGATGATTTTGAACGCTTCGATTACGCGCTCTTTAGTTGCACCGCCACCAACGTCAAGGAAGTTTGCAGGCTGACCACCATAAAGTTTAATGATGTCCATAGTTGCCATTGCTAGACCAGCACCGTTAACCATACAACCGATGTTACCTTCTAAAGCAACATAGTTAAGATCAAATTCAGATGCTTTTAATTCACGCTCATTCTCTTGAGATTTGTCACGTAAAGCAGCAACTTTAGGTAAACGGTAAAGCGCGTTAGAGTCGATACCTACTTTCGCGTCTACACATAAAATTTCGCCATTTTCACGAACTGAAAGTGGGTTAATTTCAAATAAAGCAAAATCGTTTTCAACAAATGCTTGGTAAGCAGCTGTCATGATTTTTACGAATTGACCGATTTGTTTGTCTTTCAAACCTAAAGCAAACGCAACTTCACGTGCTTGGAATGGTTGTAAGCCAACTAATGGATCAACTTCAACTTTGATAATTTTTTCTGGAGTTTCTTCAGCAACTTTCTCGATTTCTACACCACCTTCTGTAGAAGCCATGAAAGTAATACGACGGCTAGAACGGTCTACAACCGCACCCAAGTAAAGCTCACGCTCAACTGGATATACGTCTTCAGCAACAATGATGCTGTTTACTGGTTGACCATTTGCATCAGTTTGATATGTTACAAGACGAGTACCAATGATATTGTTTGCAAATTCGATAACATCTTCTTTAGATTTTGCAACTTTAACGCCACCAGCCTTACCACGACCACCAGCATGAACTTGCGCCTTCATTACAGCGAATTTACCACCAAGCTGTTCAAATGCAGCAACTGCTTCGTCTGCATTGGTTGCCAAGATACCTTCTTGTACCGGCATACCATATTCTTTCAATAACGCTTTAGCTTGATACTCATGTAAGTTCATTTAGTTACCTACTTAACTTTGTTTGTTGTCTTCAATTTGCGCAACATTCTCATGTTGTATATGCAAATTGCTGTCTACGTCTATCAACTTGATGATTTTTTAATCACACCATCGAATGTGAAAAAGAGCGGAGAACCGCTCTTTAATTTTATTTACGCTTACGTTGAATCGCGTGAATTGCACGACCATCTACAGCAAGTGCAGCTTCATGAACAACTTCAGAGAATGTTGGGTGACCAAAAGTCATCAACTGAAGATCTTCAACAGAAGATACAAATTCAAGAGCGATCATACCTTGGTGAACGATATCAGATGCAGCAGGTCCAATGACATGCATACCTAATAAACGGTCAGTTTTTGCATCAGCAACGAACTTAACAAAACCTGCGCCTTCACCAGCAGCTAAAGCACGACCATTTACAGCAAAACCGAATTGACCAGTTTTTACTTCATGACCTTTTTCTTTAGCTTGCTCTTCAGTTAAACCTACCCACGCCGCTTCAGGGTGTGTATAGATAACAGAAATGATTGTGTCATAGTTCACTTGAGCTGCGTGACCGTGAATACGCTCAACAGCCATTACACCTTCTTCCATTGCTTTATGAGCAAGCATTGGACCGCGAACCAAGTCACCAATCGCGTATACACCTTCTACAGAAGTTGCACAGTGATCATTTACTTCAACTAAACCACGTTCAGTTAATTTAATGCCTGAATCTTCAGCCAATAAACCTTCTGCATATGCTTTACGGCCAACACAAACGATTAATTTGTCAAAAGTTTGAGTTTTTTCTTCGCCACCTTGAGTGTATTTAACAGTCACTTCACGACCATTAACTTCAGTGCCAGAAACTTTAGCACCAACGCGAATATCAAGACCTTGCTTAGTTAAAAGCTTTTGGTATTCTTTTGCCAAAGCTTTATCAGCCATTGGCAAGAATGCATCCATTGCTTCAAATACAACAACTTCAGCACCAAGACGACGCCATACTGAACCAAGTTCTAAACCGATTACACCAGCACCAATCACGCCTAAACGCTTAGGTACTTCTGGGAAGTTTAATGCGCCAGTTGAATCAACAATAATATCTTGATCTACAGGAGCTACAGGAATATTTACAGGCACAGAACCAGACGCAAGAATCACGTATTTAGGTTCTAAAACTTGAGTTTCACCTTCATGAGAAACGAACTCAACTTTTTTACCAGCAAGTAATTTACCTGTACCTTTTAACCACTCAATACCGTTGCCTTTAAGCAATTGATCGATACCGCCAGTTAATTGGTCAACAATTTTGTCTTTACGAGCAAGAAGTTTTGCAAGATCGAAATTCACTTCACCAGTTGTAATACCGTGATCAGCTAAGTGATGCACTGTATCTTCATAACGATGAGAAGAATCAAGCAAAGCTTTAGAAGGGATACAACCTACGTTTAAGCAAGTACCACCTAAAGAAGGCTTACCATTGTGAATACGTTTTTCAATACAAGCGACTTTGAAGCCTAGTTGAGCAGCGCGAATCGCAGCTTCATAACCACCAGGACCACCGCCGATGACAACAAGATCAAATTGTTGAGACATTTTTATCTCCATAAACCAGGATAGAGGATCGCTCTACCCTGGTAGGTATTTATTCGAAGAAATTAAAGATCAAGGATGAGTTTAGCTGGCTCTTCTAACAATTCTTTGATTGCTACTAAGAAACCTACAGCTTCTTTACCATCGATCATACGGTGGTCATAAGAAAGCGCTAAGTACATCATCGGCAAGATTTCAACTTGACCATTTACCGCCATAGGGCGCTCTTGGATTTTGTGCATACCCAAGATACCAGTTTGCGGTTGGTTCAAAATAGGAGTTGAAAGCAATGAACCGAAAGTACCACCGTTAGTAATTGTGAAAGTACCACCAGTCATTTCTTCGATAGATAATTTACCGTCACGTGCTTTACCAGCATAAGCAGCAATACCTGCTTCAACTTCTGCATAGCTCATACGGTCAGTATCACGTAATACTGGTACAACAAGACCACGATCAGAAGATACTGCAACGCCGATGTCATAGTAACCGTGATAAACGATATCGTCGCCATCAATTGAAGCGTTTACAGCTGGGTAGCGTTTAAGCGCTTCAGTTGCTGCTTTAACGAAGAATGACATGAAGCCTAAACGAGCGCCATGACGTTTTTCGAAAGCATCTTTATATTGCTTACGCAATTCCATGATTGGCTTCATGTTAACTTCGTTAAATGTAGTTAACATTGCAGTTTCTTGAGTTGCAGCAAGAAGACGCTCAGCAACACGCTTACGTAAACGAGTCATTGGAACACGTTTTTCGATACGCTCGCCAACAGCAACACTTAACGGAGTAACGTTAGCAGCTGGTTTAGCTTGATGGTTTGCAACATCTTCTTTAGTGATACGACCACCACGGCCAGTACCTTGTACATCAGCAGCAGCAATACCAGATTCAGTTAACGCTTTACGAACCGCAGGAGCTTGATCAGATACAGTTTCTGTACGTTCAACAACAGGAGCTGCACCAGCTTGAGTTTGAGCAACTGCTTGTTCTACTGCTGCAGGAGCAGCAGCTGCGCCAGCACCAGCTTCGAATTGAGCAATAACTTCGTCAGAAAGAACTGTATCGCCTTCACCTTTAATGATTGCAACCAAGCTACCATCTGCAGGAGCAACAACTTCTAAAACAACTTTGTCGGTTTCAATATCACAGATTACTTCATCACGTGATACAGGTTCACCCACCTTTTTATGCCAAGTTGCGATGGTGCCATCTGCAACAGACTCTGGGAATACCGGTGCTTTAATTTCGGTTGCCATTATTGAGAATCTCCTGATTGTTCAGCTTCGATTGCCAATGCATCATTAATTAGCTGAGCTTGTTGTTTTGCATGCAAGTACGGTGAGCCACAAGCTGGTGCAGCAGAAGCTTCACGACCTGCAAAACTGATACGGATTTGTTTGCCAGATTTTAAGATATCGTCATATAAACGCGGTGCGATAAACAACCAAGCGCCTTGGTTCTTCGGCTCTTCTTGCGCCCAAACGAGTTCTTTCACATTTGGATAAGCAGCCAAGATTTCCGCAAGACGTTGCTCTGGGTATGGATACAACTGTTCAATACGTACGATTGCAACATTAGTTAAGTTTTGTTCACGACGTTTTTCGAGTAAGTCGTAATAAACTTTACCGCCACAAAGTACAAGACGAGTTACATCTGACTTGTTAATTTGATCGATTTCGTCAATTACAGTTTGGAATGAACCATGTGCTAGCTCTTCTAAAGTAGAAGTCGCAAGTTTATGACGAAGTAAAGATTTCGGTGACATTACGATTAATGGCTTACGAATTGGGCGTACAGCCTGACGACGTAATGCATGGAAAATCTGTGCAGGTGTCGTTGGAGTGATCACTTGCATGTTGTCTTCAGCACATAACTGTAAGAAACGTTCTAAACGAGCTGAAGAGTGCTCTGGACCTTGACCTTCGAAACCGTGTGGTAACAACATTGTTAAACCACAAACACGCTCCCACTTAGTCTCACCAGAAGCAATAAACTGGTCAATCACAACTTGAGCACAGTTTACGAAGTCACCAAATTGTGCTTCCCAAATAATCAAGCTCTTAGGAATTGTAGTTGCGTAACCATATTCGAACGCAAGAACTGCTTCTTCAGATAAAAGAGAGTCGTAAATCGCAAAACGTGGTTGGTTCTCTTTAACATGACAAAGAGGAATGTAAGTTGAACCATCAACTTGGTTATGCAATTTCGCATGACGGTGTGAGAAGGTACCACGACCTACGTCTTCACCAGTAATACGAACTAGATAGTCTTCATCTAATAAAGTTGCATAAGCTAAAGTTTCTGCTGCACCCCAGTTTAAAGGAGTTTCACCAGTTTGCATTTTTACGCGATCTTCAATTACTTTTTGAACCTGACGCTGCATTACAAACCCTTCAGGAAGTTTGCTCATGCCCTCGCCTAATTCTTTTAAGCGATTTAAGTCAAATGAAGTATCCCAATCGTCTGTGTAGTCGTGGCCCAAATATGGAGTCCAATCAACAAACATTTTGGTATTTGGTTCAAGAATCAATGCATTTGCTACATGATTACCCGCTTCTAAATCAGAACGGTAATCTTCAACCATTTGATCAGCTTCAGCACGATCAAGTACTTTCTCTTGTACAAGTTGATCAGCATAAAGTGTACGAGTAGTTGCTTTCTTCGCAATTACTTGATACATCAATGGTTGTGTACCAGATGGCTCATCTGCTTCGTTATGGCCGCGACGACGATAACAGAACAAATCGATAACCACATCTTTACGGAATTCGTGACGGAAATCATGTGCTAATTGAGTAGCAAAGATAACTGCTTCAGGATCATCACCATTTACATGGAAAATTGGCGCCTGAATCATTTTAGCAACGTCAGTACAGTACTCTGTAGAACGCGCATCACGTGGATCAGAAGTTGTGAAACCAACTTGGTTGTTCACAATAATATGAACTGTACCACCAACCGTATAGCCACGAGTTTGTGACATTTGGAAGGTTTCCATGTTCACGCCCTGACCTGCAAATGCAGCATCACCATGAACAATAACTGGCAATACGTCATCACCGCCGATGTCTCTACGACGTACTTGACGTGCGCGTACAGAACCTTCAACTACAGGACCAACAATTTCCAAGTGAGATGGGTTAAATGCCAATGCCAAGTGAACTTCGCCACCTGGAGTCATTACATTACTTGAGAAACCTTGGTGGTATTTAACGTCACCTGAACCTTTCTTATGAATTGATTTACCTTCGAACTCACCAAATAAGTCCGCAGGGTTTTTACCCATAATGTTAACAAGAAGGTTCAAACGGCCACGGTGTGGCATACCGATAACAACTTCTTTACAGCCTACAGCACCAGCACGCTGGATAATCTCGTTTACCATAGGAATAAAAGATTCGCCGCCTTCAACACCAAAGCGTTTAGCACCGACGTATTTATTACCAAGATATTTTTCTAGCCCCTCAGCAGCGGTTAAACGCTCTAAGAAGCCTTTCTTTTGATCATTTGAGTAATTGAATTTACCACGGGCACTTTCAAGACGTTGTTGAATCCAACGCTTTTCTTTTGTGTCCACGATATGCATGTATTCAACACCGATTGAACCACAATAGATTGCTTCCATTGCTTCAATCATTTCAGCAAGAGTTGCTTCACTCTTACCAATCTCAAGATTGCCTGTGTTGAATACTGTGTCTAAATCTGATTTGGTTAAACCGTGTGCTGAAAGATCTAAATCAGGAATATCTTCACGCTTAGCAAGACCTAATGGATCTAATTTAGCTTTTTGATGTCCGCGATTGCGATAAGCAGCAATAAGTTGTAAAACGCCAATTTGACGACGCTCATGCTCAGTACTTACAGTACTTTGTACAACAGGTTGAACACGATTAGCATTACGTCCTAGTAATAGGAATTGCTCACGCACAGCGCTGTGTGGTTGGTCACCCTTTGGATATTTATCGAAATATTGGCGCCAGTCCTCAGCGACGGAGGTTGGGGAAGTCAGGTACTGCTCGTAAAGTTCTTCAATATACGCTGCACTATCAGCGGAAAGTTCAGTGTCAAGACGCAATGCGTCAGCAACTTCTTGCATTTGTGGACCCATTTCCTATTGCAAAAAATATTACAGGCTGCCTTTTAAGCACACCCATGATGCATAATGTCAAATTGGTAAAAATGACACTACTTACCCAACAGGTCTTCAAGACCATGGGGCGTCATACTACCTAGAGAGAAAACTCCATAGGTAATTAATGAATCACAACGCCCTCAATGGCATCATCACTCACCTTATACTCGATTAAAACCGAGCAATTTTTTGCAAATCTTTTTAGAAAAATTAACTACACAATTAACTTTTCTAAAATGACTTTGACCATAAAAATTAAGCACTGATCTAAGATCGTGCCACTTAATTTAATTTCACTAGTATACGCTTTTTTCACCTACAACTTTGTGGCAAATCGTATCATGTTCTTAACGAACGATTGATTTTTTTGACACATACCATCTATAAATTGGCGAAATACATATCCAATTTTATCTATTAATATATGGTGCTTGATATAAAAACCCCTCTTTTAGCGACTAAAGTATAAGACGCCTATTATAAAGTTAAAAAAAAACGCACATCAAGGATGTGCGTTCTCTATTTGTGCAGAATTAACCCGCTTGATCTAACAACATGTTACGGATGTGACCGATAGCTTTTGTTGGATTCAAACCTTTAGGACATACTGACACACAGTTCATGATACCTTTACAACGGAACAAACTGAATGGATCGTCAAGACGAGCCAAACGATCTGCAGTCGCAGTATCACGAGAATCGATAATAAAACGGTATGCATTCAACAATGCTGAAGGACCCAAGAACTTATCAGGGTTCCACCAGAATGATGGGCATGAAGTTGAACAACATGCACAAAGAATACATTCATACAAACCATTCAAGTGTTCACGTTCTTCAGGAGACTGTAAACGCTCTTTAGGTGGAGCTGGTTGGTTATTGATCAAGAATGGCTGAATTTTGTCATATTGATCATAGAATTGGTTCATATCAACAACCAAATCTTTAATAACCGGCAAACCTGGCAATGGACGAATTACAATTTTCTCAGGTAGGTCGTTTAAATTCCATAAACAAGCCAAACCATTTTTACCATTGATGTTCACACCATCCGAACCACAAATACCTTCACGGCATGAACGGCGGAATGTTAACGTTTCATCTTGAACTTTCAAAGCAAGCAATGCATCAAGCAACATACGGTGCTTATCAGTCAATTCAAGTTTGAAAGTTTGCATGTACGGCGCTTTATCCTTATCAGGATCATAGCGGTAGATTTCGAATGTACGAGTACCTCTACTCATCTTTATACTCCCGATTAGAATGTACGTGGTGCTGGTGGAATTGGATCAACAGTTAACGGTTTGAAGCGCACTGGCTTATATTCCAAACGGTTATCCGATGAATACCATAAAGTATGTTTCATCCACTCATCATCACGACGACCGTATGAATAAGTTGGGTGATCAGCTGGTAATTCATAGTCAACTACCGTATGCGCACCACGACATTCTTTACGCGCAGCAGCTGAAATTAATGTAGCTTTTGCAACTTCATATAAGTTTTCAACTTCAAGCGCTTCAACACGTGCAGTGTTAAATACTTTAGATTTATCTTTCAAGTGAATGTTGCGCACACGTGGTTCAAGAGCAAGAATCTCTTTAACACCTTTATCAAGCAAAGCTTGAGTACGGAATACACCAGCGTGATCTTGAACGATATCACGAATTGCGTCAGCAACTTCTTGTGCATTTTCGCCAGAAGTTGATTCATCTAACTTACGTACGCGATCTAAAGTTTGCTCTAATACGTTTGTTGGAAGTGGCGCATACTCATCACCATGATGCTTAGTTACGTAGTCGATAATGTGCTCACCAGCAGCTTTACCAAACACAACCAAGTCAAGAAGTGAGTTAGTACCTAAACGGTTTGCACCATGTACTGATACGCAAGAACATTCACCAATTGCATAGAAACCTTTTACAGGTTTAGTGTAGTTGTCTGTACCAGGTTCTGGTAAGCACACTTGACCATGCATATTCGTAGGAATACCACCCATTTGATAATGGATTGTTGGTACTACTGGAATTGGTTCTTTAGTAATGTCTACGTTTGCGAATTTTTTACCGATCTCAAATACAGATGGTAAACGCTTCATGATTGTGTCAGCACCCAAGTGAGTCATATCAAGTAAGATATAATCACCTTTTGGACCACAACCACGACCTTCTTTAATTTCTTGGTCCATAGAACGTGATACGAAGTCACGTGGAGCCAAGTCTTTTAAAGTCGGTGCATAACGTTCCATGAAAGGTTCGCCGTCTTTGTTACGAAGGATCGCACCTTCACCACGACAACCTTCAGTTAACAATACGCCTGCGCCCGCAACACCCGTAGGGTGGAATTGCCAAAATTCCATATCTTGTAATGGAATACCAGCACGAGCAGCCATACCAAGACCGTCACCAGTGTTGATATAAGCATTTGTTGATGCACGGTAAACACGACCAGCACCACCGGTCGCAAACAATGTTGCTTTTGCTTGGAATACTGCGATGTTACCAGTTTCTTGGTCAATTGCAGTTACACCAAGTACATCACCTGCTTCGTTACGGATCAAATCAAGAGCGATCCATTCAACGAAGAATTGAGTACCCATTTTCACGTTGCTTTGATAAAGCGTGTGCAATAATGCGTGACCAGTACGGTCAGCAGCAGCACAAGCACGTGGAACTGGTTTATCACCATAGTTAGCAGAGTGACCACCGAACGGACGTTGGTAAATTGTACCATCAGCGTTACGGTCAAACGGCATACCCATGTGTTCAAGTTCATATACAACTTTTGGTGCTTCACGACACATAAATTCGATTGCGTCTTGGTCACCTAACCAGTCAGAACCTTTTACTGTATCGTAAAAGTGGAAATGCCAGTTATCTTCTTGCATGTTACCTAACGACGCACCGATACCACCTTGAGCAGCAACTGTATGTGAACGTGTTGGGAAAACTTTAGTAAGTACTGCAACTTTCAAACCTGCTTGAGCAAGTTGGTAAGATGCACGCATACCAGAACCACCACCACCAACGATAACTGCATCGAAAGTGAGGTTTTGAATATTTGAATAATCTTCTTTAGGGGTTATCGCGCCCATGATATCTTCCTATCAATTCGCCCAGAAAATCTGGATACCCCAGATTGCGTACACAAACACTGCAATAATGACAGCCGTCGTCAGTACAAGGCGTAAACCTTTCGCTGAAGGACCCATTTGACGAGTAGTGACATAGTCAGTGAAAACTTGCCACATACCAATCCATGCGTGTGCGATAAGCGATAAAATTGCCAATAAAGAAAAAATCTTCATTGGTAATGTCATCATGAAACCAGCCCATTGTTGATAGTCAAATCCGCCTTTGCAGAGAATCCAACCAAAAAGAACAACAGTATAAGCTGCCAATACCACAGCACTTACACGCTGGATAAACCAATCACGAGAACCTGAACCTGTTAAACCTGTAGCACTTTTCATTAGAACATAATCCATACAAAGGCTGCGATAATGGCTACCACAGATAAGATCAATGAAATTGTCGCTGCAATACGACCGCTTTGCAGTTCTTCGGCAAAACCTAGATCTGCAAGCAAATGCTTAACCCCAGCAATAAAGTGGAAAATTAAGCCGGCTACAAATACCCACACGACAAAACGTACAAGGATATTTCCAAAAACGACATTTTTAACGTAGTCAAATCCTTCTGGTGAAGATAATGATTTATCTAGAATCCATAAGAGAACTGGTACTAATAAGAAAACGATGACACCTGATAAACGGTGTAAAATTGATGCAATAGCCACGGGTGAGCGTAAATTTACCGCTAACACCTGACCCATGGACAAATTGACAGGTCTGTTGCTTTTCACAGCGGGCATCCTGTAGGTAGAAACTCCGACCGGAGTTTGTTGAATTAATTCCAAGGAAAGCTGGCATTGTTAGGCAAGCACAGCTCATGCCTAACCTATAAACGACACTGAATTATAAAACGCGAAATATCAAAATACAAACAATCCACTTTGCCTTTTCCGCAAAAACTCATCAAATAAGAATCATTCACATAGCCAAACAGCAGTCTTCCCTATCCAAAACTTAAGATAAAACAAAACATGTGCTTGTTTAACCTCATATTTTATAAAAAATATCTTTTCTACTGCTTTATTTAAAATAAGTGAGTTTTAGACTAAAGATAAAGTTAATAAATCATCAAGTCTAATCGAAAGCATAAACTAAAATTATTCTTACTTACTAATTTTGATCATTTTTATTTTTAAAATGGTAACTCTCTATACTTATCTTAAAAACAATAAAGAGCTACTTGACTCTTAACAGTGAGCAGTATTTTTACAAAAAATTCGTTTTAATTTTTCAAGCATGATCAACAAGCTATTTTTTAGACAATTAAACTCAAAAAAAGTACAACTTTTGGAATTATCAAATGGTGATAATGAAGCAATTTTTGAATCGCAATTTAAAATTACAGACTGAGTTTTATGATTTTTTTAAGCCGATTGGCATTTTATGACCACTACGAATTCTTAATTTTTATTTAAAAATTTGCTTACAATTGTACTCACGCTTCATTTTTTTTCTGCACGTTCTTCTTGAATTGACTTATGATACCATCCCGATGCAGTGATTTTACTGACTTTTTTGCTCGGGTCTTGATGACTAACTCTCTGTGGGAACGTCATTTTTTATCCATAAGTATAATTGACAAAATTTCAGTACTCACTAATCTTATAGCAAATTTTGACACCGTCTGATTCGCACATGAGAAAATTAGGATTTCGAGTCAGATAATCATTCACCAGGACAGGAGATCTATTGAATGTCTGAAGCAACTGGCAAAAAAGCCGTATTACATCTTGATGGCAAAGAAATTGAATTACCAATTTACAGTGGCACATTAGGTCCCGATGTAATCGACGTTAAAGATGTATTGGCCTCAGGTCACTTTACTTTTGATCCTGGTTTTATGGCGACAGCTTCATGCGAGTCTAAAATCACATTTATTGATGGTGACAAAGGTATTTTATTACACCGCGGTTACCCGATTGACCAGTTAGCGACTCAAGCAGACTACCTTGAAACTTGTTATTTATTATTAAATGGCGAGTTACCAACTGCTGAACAAAAAGTTGAGTTCGATGCGAAAGTTCGTGCTCACACTATGGTTCACGATCAAGTTAGCCGTTTCTTCAATGGTTTCCGTCGTGATGCTCACCCTATGGCAATCATGGTTGGTGTAGTTGGCGCATTATCTGCGTTCTATCACAACAACCTTGACATTGAAGACATCAACCATCGCGAAATTACTGCGATTCGTTTGATTGCTAAAATTCCAACGCTTGCTGCTTGGAGCTACAAATACACTGTAGGTCAGCCATTCATCTATCCACGTAATGACTTAAATTACGCGGAAAACTTCTTACACATGATGTTTGCGACTCCTGCAGATCGTGACTACAAAGTAAACCCTGTTCTTGCTCGTGCAATGGATCGTATCTTTACGCTTCACGCTGACCACGAACAAAACGCGTCTACTTCTACAGTTCGTCTTGCTGGTTCTACTGGTGCGAATCCATATGCATGTATCTCTGCTGGTATCTCTGCACTTTGGGGACCTGCACACGGCGGCGCGAATGAAGCAGTTCTTAAAATGCTTGATGAAATCGGTAGCGTTGAAAATGTTGCTGAGTTCATGGAAAAAGTTAAACGCAAAGAAGTTAAGCTTATGGGCTTCGGTCACCGCGTTTACAAAAACTTCGACCCACGCGCTAAAGTTATGAAACAAACTTGTGACGAAGTTCTTGAAGCTTTAGGTATCAATGATCCTCAATTAGCGCTTGCTATGGAACTTGAACGTATTGCGTTGAACGACCCGTACTTTGTTGAACGTAAACTTTACCCTAACGTAGACTTCTACTCTGGTATCATCCTTAAAGCGATTGGTATTCCAACAGAAATGTTTACTGTAATCTTCGCTCTTGCACGTACAGTTGGCTGGATCAGCCACTGGTTAGAAATGCACAGCGGTCCTTACAAAATTGGTCGTCCACGTCAACTTTACACTGGTGAAGTTCAACGTGACATCAAGCGTTAATATTCGAACGAACATTAATGTAAAAAAGCTGCCTTATGGCAGCTTTTTTTATAAATAAGTTTTTTAAAAGTTACTCTTCTTCAAACATATTTAACAAGTGATGACTAATACCATCCGCTCTTAACCAAGCCAACTCATAACTTGCTTTAGCTAGAGCCAAGACACGTCTTTCAAATTCAGTCCATATCTCTTTAACTTGTGCTTCTGAAATCCCTAAACCACTTTCAGATGCAAGATGTTTATTTTTTTCACATATTTTTAAGGCATGGTAAAGTTTACGGCCTTTACTCGCCCCTTCCATTAAACGAACACGCTTGCTTAATATAAATCCTTCCACATGCTGGACATTCGCCTGTGGCAACATAGGTACCAAAATCTGGTCTAATTGATCATCTAAGCGCTTCCAGACAGCTAAACGCTGCTCTACTGTATAAGTATTCCATTGAATCACTTCATGGTTAAAACGGCGACAACCACGACATACCTGATCACCAAAAACTGTTGAACAACGCCCTGCACATGGGGTGAGAGAGAGCGTTCGATGATCATTACTCAAAACAGACTCCTTAAATAAACCATATACTTTTTATGGTTTTCTCGCTTATTACAAATTTTCGCGCTAAAATACGCGCCTTAAATTTCTATCTTAATACATTTGGAGTTTTCCATGAACGCTACTGTAGAACAGCTTGCACCTGTAGAACAGCAAGCGACCGCGGGTTGGGTTGTTGCAGCACTATATCAATTTAAAGAAGTTCAAGATCCTGCTGATCTTCAACAACGTCTTTTAGACTTAGTGAAAACAATTAACCTTTGCGGAACTCTGATTGTAGCAGGTGAAGGAATTAATGGTACCGTTGCTGGCGACCGTGAGGCAATTGATAAAATTCATCAATTTTTGTTAAACGAAGGTTTTAACGCTATGGAATATAAAGAGTCCCATAGCTCTGACAAGCCTTTCCGTAAAATGAAAATTAAGCTTAAAAAAGAAATTGTAACTTTAGGCGTAGAAGTAAAACCTCGTGATTTAGTAGGCCACTATCTTGACCCTAAAGAATGGAATGAGCTTCTTGCACGTGATGATGTAATCCTAATCGACACGCGTAACGACTATGAATATAAAGCTGGTACTTTCAAAGGCGCGATCGACCCTAAAACAGAAACATTCCGCGAGTTTCCTGAGTACGTTAAAAAAGAGTTAGAACAGCATAAAGACAAGAAAATCGCGATGTTCTGTACAGGCGGTATTCGCTGTGAAAAATCGACTTCTTTACTTCTTCAGGAAGGCTTTCAAGAGGTTTACCATCTCAAAGGTGGTATTCTTAAATACTTAGAAGAAACTCCAGCAGATGAAAGTCTTTGGGAAGGCGAATGTTTCGTATTTGATGGACGTACTGCTGTAACTCATGGTGTCGAAGAAGGTGCAAACATTAAATGTCATGCTTGTGGCTGGCCTTTAACTCCAGAAGAGTCTGCTCTACCAAGCTATGAACATGGTGTTTCTTGTGTATATTGCATCGATAAAACGACTGAGAAACAAAAAGCTGGTTTCCGTATGCGCCAATCACAAATTGCTGCAGCTAAGCGTAAACGCCTATAAAACTGAAAAGTATTTTCAAAAGGCATTTAGTTTTCTAAATGCCTTTTTTATTTCTTCTAAATAAACACTGACAATAAAAAACGCCCTAGAAAGGACGTTATTTATTATTTCTTCTAATAAATTAATTTGGAGTATGGTACATCAAATATAATTCATTCAAATTATCTGGAATTTCTTCTGCCAGTTCATCCATTAACTGTCCATTGCGACGGAAAGATTCCATCTGTGGATCTTCTTCATCAATTCCGCTAAAAACCATGATCGGTAAAGTTAAATCAACCAATTGTTCTTCATACTCAGGAGCAAACCACGCCTCTTCGTTTAAGAACATTGCATCAACAAACCCTACACTCCAATCGCCTAGGCTTGATTCAACGTCAGCTTCTTCAACTTCAAATGGAAATTCAATCCCATTTTCATTTGCTAAATCTTGACGAATCGACTCTAGCCAAACCTTGATTTGCTGAATAATTTCTGCCGGAACCTTTTTCTGGTTACCTTCGAACAATTCATCTAACCAGCGGTCAAACTGAGGGCCTACTGCAATTGCACACAAAAAACCATGAGTTGCAGCAAAGTCTAGACCATACTCATTGTGGTCTCCATCTAGATATTCACTTAACTGGTCTAAATCTAATGCACTCATTGTGTTACCTGACTTTAAAAAGAAATTGACGATAGCATAGCACTTAAGCCGACGATGCCCTATTTAGTTTTGATCAGTCTTCATCATCAAGATCATCGTCGTCTAAATCATAATCGAAATCTTTCAACTCACGCTCTAAACGGCGCTGTGCCAATAGATCATCAATTAATCTACGTTTTTCCAACGATTCTTTTGCACTGATTTTGCCTGATGACTCATCAAAACCGACATCATCATCATCGCCGTAGTTATCATCTAGTTCAAAATCTGTAGAAGACACTAAAACTACCTCATAATGAAAAAATGTGAATGGGTCTAGCCGCTATTTATCTGTCTTACTTTTCCTTGTCAAGTTTTATTTATATTTTTTTCATTTAATTGCCTATTTGTACTTTTTTTCGCCCAAAAAATTGTGTATTTATAAAACAGCACAGTCTTTTGATAATCGAAGATTTCTACAAATTTTTCTATGATTTAAACTTGAAAAAAATGATTTTAGCCCAATATTCAAAAAATAGTCGTGAATTCAAAGATATTTTTTATTTAACGGTCACCGATCAAAGCCGAAACATTTCAAGCAAATTGTGCTATCATGCACGGTTTTTCACTGCCACAGATTCAACAAAGAGTAAGCAAAGATGAGCGATATGCATTCCCCTACTTCTCAAGTAGCGGCTCTGATTAGCCGAGGCAAAGAACAAGGTTACTTAACTTACGCTGAGGTTAACGATCATCTGCCGGACTCGATTACTGAAAGCGAACAGATTGAAGACATCATTCAGATGCTTCAAGACGTTGGTATTCCTGTACACGAGCGTGCACCTGAATCTGACGATACCATGTTCGGCGAATCAGCTGATGCAACTGACGAAGTTGCTGAAGAAGAAGCTGCTGCCGTACTTGCATCTGTTGAAAATGAGCCTGGACGTACGACAGACCCTGTACGTATGTACATGCGTGAAATGGGTACAGTAGAACTATTAACCCGTGAAGGTGAAATCAGCATTGCCAAACGTATTGAAGAAGGGATTCGTGATGTCCTGAACTCAATCGCTTACTGGCCAAATGCTGTTGAAGTTGTATTAAAAGAATATAATGATTTTTTAACTGGCGAACGCCGTCTTGCCGATATTTTATCTGGCTACCTCGACCCTGAAACGGATGAAGATATTCCTGAAGTTTTAGAAGAAGTTGAAGAGATTGAGGAAGAAGACGAATCATCTACAAAGTCAACGAAAGAAGTTAAGCTTGATGATGACGATGAAGAAGAAGAGTCTGAAGGTGATGATGACTCTGAAGGCGATTCAGGTCCAGACCCTGAAGTTGCAAAAGTTCGTTTTGCTGAATTAGAAGCTGCATGGGCTCAAACTAAGTCCGTGATTGAAAAACATGGTCGTAATAGCCGTGAAGCAAATGAAGCACTTGAGTCATTAGCAACTGTATTCATGATGTTTAAATTTACTCCACGTTTATTTGACATCATTTCAGAAATGATTCGCGGAACTCACGAGCAAATTCGTGCCAATGAACGTGAAATTATGCGTTATGCGGTACGTCGTGGCCGTATGGACCGTACTCAATTCCGTACATCTTTCCCTAAACAAGAATCTAATCCAGCTTGGTTAGATGAACAAATTGCTAAAGCTCCTGCAGAAATCAAAGGACATTTAGAGAAAGTTCGTCCAGATGTTTTAGCATTCCAGCAAAAGATTGCAGATATTGAGAAAGAACTTAATTTAAGCGTTGCTGAAATTAAAGATATTTCTAAACGTATGGCAATTGGTGAAGCCAAAGCTCGTCGTGCGAAAAAAGAAATGGTAGAAGCCAACCTTCGTTTGGTAATTTCTATTGCGAAGAAATACACCAACCGTGGTTTACAGTTCCTTGACTTGATTCAAGAAGGGAACATTGGTTTGATGAAAGCTGTAGACAAGTTTGAATACCGTCGTGGTTATAAATTCTCGACTTATGCAACTTGGTGGATTCGTCAGGCAATTACTCGTTCTATTGCGGACCAAGCACGTACAATTCGTATTCCTGTACATATGATTGAAACGATTAACAAGATTAACCGTGTCTCTCGTCAGTTATTACAGGAAATGGGCCGTGAACCTACTCCAGAAGAGTTGGGCGAACGTTTAGAAATGGACGAAGTCAAAGTTCGTAAGGTTCTTAAAATTGCTAAAGAACCAATTTCAATGGAAACTCCAATCGGTGATGATGAAGATTCGCATCTTGGGGACTTTATTGAAGACCAGAACATCACTTCTCCAATTGATGCTGCGACTTCAGAAGGCTTAAAAGAAGCAACTCGTGAAGTTCTAGAAAACTTAACTGAACGTGAAGCTAAAGTATTGAAAATGCGTTTTGGTATCGATATGCCAACAGATCATACTTTAGAAGAAGTTGGTAAACAGTTTGATGTAACACGTGAACGTATTCGTCAAATCGAGGCGAAAGCATTACGTAAATTACGTCACCCTTCTCGTTCTGAACACTTGCGTTCTTTCTTAGAGAATGACTAAGTTTTGAAATCTTGAAATTTCGACACTAGTCCCCATTTAATAGAAAGAGCTACAAACGCCTGCGATGATGCAGGCGTTTCACATGATGAGGTTACTTATGTTAGACCGCACTCCATCTCGCGAACTCCGTGAAGACCTTTGGGTATTTCCAATGGACTATCCAATTAAACTCATTGGCGATGCGGGTGAAGAATTACGTATAGCTGTAGTTGATATTCTAGTAAAACATTTTCCTGACTTTGACCAATCAACGTTAAAAGTACAAGAATCTCGTACAGGCAAATACCATTCATTAACCGCACAATTACGCTTTGATGAATTGGAACAAGTTCATGCTTTGTATGCAGACTTAGCTGCTTGTCCGCAAATAAGAACTGCTCTTTAATTTTAAGATGCCATGACAACTTTAATGTCATGGCATTTTTATTTATACCAATCTTTATCGAAATAATTACAAATATTTAGAACCGCTTAGGCAAAATACTTTAAACTCATCAAAAGCATACTCTCATAATTTAAAAGTTGAGAGACTTCCCTTCTGTTAAGTACCATACACAGGAAAATGTTTAATGAGCCTTGATAAACCCACTTTGATTATTCGTCAGTGGAACGATTTACAAGATTATCAAAGCAAATTCGAATTGATGAAGAACTTGACCAATCAACGTGATGAAAACACAGCAGATGAGCTGTGGTTACTCCAACATCACGAAGTATTAACTCAAGGTCAAGCTGGAAAACCAGAGCATATTCTAATTCCATCTAATATTCCTGTAGTTCAAACTGATCGTGGTGGGCAAGTGACATGGCATGGCCCTGGTCAATTGGTCGCGTACTTTATGTTTGATCTTAATCGGCTAAAGTGGAATGTGCGCACATTGGTTAGTTTTGCTGAACAATTTATGATTGATGTTTTAAAGAAATATAATATTGAAGCATATGCAAAACCTGATGCTCCAGGCGTATATGTAAATGATAGAAAGATTGGTTCCTTAGGTTTCAAAATTCGTCGTGGACGTAGTTATCACGGTTTAGCCCTAAACTTGGACTGTGCATTAACAGGTTTTCAAACCATTAATCCATGTGGATATGCAGGTTTAGAAATGGTTCGCATACAAGATTTGGTGACTCCATATCCATCATTTGAACAACTTTGTCAGGACTTTATTGAGTATATTAAGGCCTCGGGGTACTTTAATGACCCCGAAGTCAAAATTGAATAAATGATTTTGAGATGGAATAAAAATAGATTAGAGTAATTACTCTAAATTTGCTTTTGCATAATTTTAAGAAGGGATAGCAAGTGATTTCGACAAAAGCTGTAAAGCCCACTCTGCAACTTGCCTACGTTAAGCTCATGATGGATGTTGTTGGTCGTGGCTTAGTCATGGCGAGTCAGGTAGATAGTGAAATACAAGAGGAAGTATCCAAATTTCCTGTTCACTTTGTACTTTCAATGAATGTCTTCCCAAATGGACCAGCATTTTTTGCCCGAGTGACAGAGAACAAACAATTAGAACTGCTGAAAAGAGCGGAAAAAAAGCCTGATTTAACCATTACATTTAAGCATGTAACCCATGCATTTTTGGTTTTCTCATTTCAGGAAAGCACTGCTCAAGCATTTGCAAATGATCGAATGATTGCCGATGGTGATGTATCCGCAGCAATTCGTTTAGTACGCTGCCTAAACAAAATGGAATCTCTCATTTTACCGAAATTGGTAGCTTCACTCGCAGTTAAAGAATACCCAACCGAACTCACCCTAAAAGAAAAATTCAACGAAGCTGCAAATATTTATTTAAAAGTAGCTAAGTCTTACTTCAAGCGGAGCGCATAACATGGCTAAACCATATTACGAATTCTTTTGTCCTGTAAAAGTCATTGCCGGTAATGCTGCTTTAGAACATATTCCGTTTGAACTTGCGACTTTAGGTGCAAAGCGTCCGCTTATCATTACCGATAAAGGCGTTCGCGCAAATGGCTTACTCAACCCTATTGAAGCTGCATTTAGCACGACTGATGCTGTGATTGGTCATGTTTTTGATGATGTTCCACCAGACTCAAGTCTTGAAGTAGTTCGTCTTGCAGCAGAAGCTTATCGTACAAATAAGTGTGACGCGATTATTGCTGTTGGCGGTGGCTCTGTTATTGATACTTCTAAAGCAACCAATATTTTAGTCTCTGAAGGTGGAAATGATCTTCTTCAATATTCTGGTGCACATAACTTACCAAAACCATTAAAGCCATTTTTTGTGATTCCAACCACTTCAGGTACAGGTTCAGAAGTGACTATGGTTGCTGTGGTTTCTGACACACAAAAGAATGTGAAATTGGCATTTGCTTCATATTATTTAATGCCACATGCTGCAATCTTAGATCCACGCATGACATTGACTTTGCCACCTCACTTGACTGCAATGACTGGTATGGATGCGTTAACACACTGTGTGGAAGCATACACCTGCATGGCTGCTAATCCACTCAGCGACGCTTATGCAAGTGCTGGTATCAAAAAGATTAGTGAAAATTTATTTAATGTTTTAGAAAATCCAAATGACTCGCAAGGCCGTTTAGAACTCGCACAAGCTTCTACAATGGCAGGTATCGCATTTTCTAACTCGATGGTAGGCCTTGTACACTCATTAGGGCATGCATTAGGTGCAGTTGCCCACCTGCCCCACGGTTTATGTATGAACCTATTCTTACCCTATGTGCTTGAATACAACAAGCAAGTAAATGGTCAGAAAATTGGTGAGTTACTATTACCTCTAGCTGGTGCAGATATCTATGCGCAAACTCCAGCAACCCAACGTGCAGATAGAGCAATTACAACTATTTTAGCAATGCGTGATCGCTTATTTAGCTTAACCAAGTTACCACGTACCTTGCGCGAAACTGGTAAGGTTACTGAAGCACACCTTGATGAAGTTGCAGAAAAAGCACTAAATGATGGCTCTATTATTTACAACCCTAAAGAAGCAAGCTTAAAAGATATACGCGAGATCTTACAAAAAGCTTGGTAATTTAAGTTTTAACTACCTAAAGAAAAAACTAAAGGTCTGATTTTTATGACAAATCAGACCTTTTTTATATCTATGAATTTTTATTCATCATTTTCTTTGGAAATATGGCAAAAAATTTGCTAAAAAATCCACGAAAGTACTGACAATTTGCATCAATTTAGGATAGATTGGCGCACTTTATCTTTTATGTAGGGGGGATCGTTCGTCTCAAACGATCCTTAACACCAAGCTGATCCTTGATCAACGATTATGAGGATAACGCCGTTGACAAACTTATCTGGGACTAAACCAACAGCTAAACTTCAAAAGAATCTTGTGCTATGGCACATCATTATTATTGGTTTAGCTTATATTCAGCCATTAACTTTATTTGATACTTTTGGTTTAGTATCAGAACGAAGTGGTGGTCATGTACCTACTTCTTATATTTTTGCGTTAGTTGCAATTTTATTAACGTCGATCAGTTATGGACACATGATCAAACGCTATCCTTCTTCAGGGTCAGCATACACCTATGCCCAAAAGTCAATTCACCCTAATGTTGGTTTTATGGTGGGTTGGTCATCTTGGCTAGACTATTTACTTTCACCACTCGTCAATATCATTTTGGCCGATATTTATTTAAGAGCATTATTTCCAGAAGTAAATAATTGGTTATGGGTAATTGGCCTAACTGCATTAATGACTGTTATTAACTTATTCGGCGCACGTTTCGTTGCTCGTTTTAACAGTACAATTGTAGTTATTCAACTTGGTGTTATCTTTTACTTTGTTTATCAAGTGTATACCTTGCTTACCCAAGGTGTATATGCCGATGGTACGTTAAATCCGGATAAAGCTGAATTATGGTCACTCACTCCTTTT
Organism: Acinetobacter sp. ABJ_C4_1; assembly: GCF_044538495.1. Taxonomy (NCBI): domain Bacteria; kingdom Pseudomonadati; phylum Pseudomonadota; class Gammaproteobacteria; order Moraxellales; family Moraxellaceae; genus Acinetobacter; species Acinetobacter sp. ABJ_C4_1. The sequence goes on from NZ_JBIUCQ010000010.1 coordinate 32,412, forward strand.
TGGAATGATATGACTTCTATTAGTGCTTTGATTGGTGGTGCAACGGTACTTTGTTTCTCTTTTACAGGTTTTGATGCTTTATCTTCACTTGCCGAAGAAACAAAAGATGCTGAAAGAACACTTCCAAAAGCGATTTTTTCAACAGCATTGCTTGCTGGTGTCATTTTCATCATAAGTACTTACTTTATCCAGTTGTATTTCCCAAGCAACCCAACGACTTACTTTAAACCGTTAGATGAATCACAACCTGTGATGGTTGCAGCAATTGGTAGCATTGCCTTTAAAACATTAGTTTTATACTTTGCTGTGGTTGCAGTAATGGCATCTGGTATTTCGGCACACGCTGGCGTATCTCGCTTAATGTATGTTATGGGACGTGATGGCGTTATCAATAAAAAGTTGTTTGGTCATATCAGTCCAAGACTACATACCCCAACTTACAACATTCTTATTGTTGGTGTAGTTGCGTTGTCTGCTGGCTTTTTAGATCTTGAACATATTGTTAACTTAATTAGTTTCGGGGCCTTAACTGCTTTTAGTTTTGTGAACTTCTCTGTAATTTCGCGTTATGCGCTTAGAGATGGTAAAAACAAATCTATTAAAGATATTATTAATTACATTATTGTACCGACGCTTGGCTTTGCCAGTGTGTTCCTAATGTGGTTGGAAATTGACAAGCTTGCTTTACAAATTGGCTTGGCTTGGGCAGTAGTTGGTGTAGGTTATCTTGCTTACAAGACCAAAGGCTTTAAATACAATGCTCCTCAACACAACGAGCATGAATAATAAAAAAGGCGCTTAAAGCGCCTTTTTTATGGAATTATTATCCAAATATTTTATTTACAATACCTTGTACGCGTTTAGCATAAAGTTTTGCTGTTTCCAAGTCCCCTGTTGGAATCTCATCTACACTTGCGTCTGATGGCGACTGAACAAGTAGACCTACTGAACCACCCAAGTTATTTACATCTTCACGTTTTGCATTTTTAGTATTTGCTGGTAATAGACCCAAGCTCACCCAAATACCGCCGTGTTGTGATGCTAAAGTTTGTAATTGAATAAGCGTAACTTGCTTATCGCCATTTAGACTTGCACTGTTGGTAAAGCCTGCAAATACTTTATCTTCCCAACCACGTGTAAACCAAACTTTTGAAGTTGCATCAGCAAATTTTTTAAACTGCCATGGTGCTGTACCCATATAAGTTGGAGCACCGAAAACAATACCTTTTGCATTGTTTAATGTTTCCCAATCTTGCTCAGTAATATTACCTTCCTGATCAATCTGGATAAGTTGAGCATTAATTTCATTAGCAAAAGTTTCAGCAACTACTTTCGTGTGGCCATAACCAGAGAAATATACAACCGCAATATTAGAATTAGACATGGAAGAACCTGTGTTTTATTAAATTCCATTTTATGATATATTTTAGAAACTAGGTGTCAATTAGTTACCATTTGGTAACTAGTATATTTTTTTTAAAATAAGTAGGTAAATGGTATGAATGAATGTCTAAAATATAATATTTTTCAACAACATTGCCCTGCTCGTTTATTTTTTGAAAAAATTGCAGATAAGTGGGTTTTACTCATCTTAAATATTCTTGAAGAAGAAACGCAGCACTTCAACTTGCTCAAAAAGAATATTCAAGGTATTTCCCCTAAGGTCTTGTCACAAAAGTTAAAAATGCTAGAAAGAGATGGCTTTATCGAACGCAAAATTCAAGACACTTCACCTATTCGTGTTGACTATTCACTTACACCATTAGGCCAAAATGTCGCTTCAATGGCCTTCCAATTAAAAGAATGGGCTGAAACAAACATTGAGCAGGTTTTAGCAGCACAAATCATCTATGATGAAAAAGTACTAGAACAAGCTTAAATTAAAATTAGATCAAAAAATAAGGCCACCAAGGGCCTTATTTTTTGTATTTATAAAACTAACCTAAATTTCTAAAGCCTTGCTGACGCCATGCTTCATAAACAATCACTGCAGTCGCATTAGATAAATTTAGACTTCTAGAGTTTTCAGCCATTGGTAAGCGGATCCACTGCTCTTGAGGGAACATCAAGCGAACATGCTCAGGCAAGCCACGTGTTTCTGGCCCCATCAGTAAAGCCACAGGTCGATTCAAATCAACTGTATGCGGAGTTGCAGAACCCTTCGTCGTTAGAGGAAAGACATGCTCAACACCTTTTGACTTTAAGTCTGCAAGGCATGCTTCAATATTGTCCCAAATCTGCATTCTTGCCCATTCATGATAATCAAGCCCTGCACGTTTAAGCTTTTTATCATCAAGCTCAAAACCTAAAGGCTTAACCAAATGCAATTGAGCCCCCGTATTCGCGCATAGTCGAATAATATTCCCTGTGTTTGCAGGGATTTCAGGCTCGTATAGAACAACATGAATCACTTAATTACTCACTTAAATTACTTGTTGGTTAACTCAGGCAATCATTAAATCTATCAAAGAAATTATTAGCCCATTAGTTCCACTGTAACTGTTCACGCAGACGTACGACCTCACCAATAATAGTAAGAGTCGGCGCATGAATTTGATGTTCTGTCACTTTAGATGCGATATCAGCAAGTGACCCCACCACAACCTTTTGTTCAGGGGTTGTACCCTTTGAAATTAATGCAACTGGCATATCTGGACGCTGTCCGTGAGCGATTAATTGCTCACAAATACGTTCCAAGCCGACTAAGCCCATATAAAGAACTAAAGTCTGGTTCTCATATACCAGCTCATTCCAAGGAAGCTCAGGAGAGCCTTCTTTTAAATGGCCAGTTAGAAAACGTACACTCTGAGCATAATCACGATGAGTGAGCGGAATACCCGCATAAGCTGAACAGCCTGACGCTGCCGTAATCCCCGGAACCACCTGAAATGGCACACCAGCTTGGAATAATTCTTGGATCTCTTCACCACCACGCCCGAAAATAAACGGATCACCACCTTTTAAACGACAAACACGCTTTCCTTGTTGAGCATATTCAACGAGTAAAGCATTGATCCCATCTTGGGGAACCGAGTGATTTGAGCGAGCTTTACCGACATATATTTTTGTAGCGTCTCGACGGCATAACTCTAAAATGGGTTGGGATACCAAACGATCATAAATGACCACATCAGCTTGCTGCATTAAACGTAAAGCTTTTAAGGTAAGCAGTTCAGGATCACCAGGACCTGCGCCCACTAAATAAACTTCACCTTTAGGTGCTTTCCATTCCTGCAATGCTTGTTCAAGCATGCTATCTGCAACATCTAGGTTGTCGTTAAAAACCTGCTCTTTTAAGGGACTTGCATACAAGTTTTCCCAAAAAATACGGCGTTCATCGGGATTAGAAATTTTTTCTTTAACCTGATTTCGCCATTTTCCTGAAAACTCAGCCAATTTCCCCATTCCATGTGGAATGGATGTCTCTAACTGTGTACGGATTTGTCGAGATAAAACAGGAGATGTCCCATTTGAAGCAACCGAAATCACTAAAGGTGAACGGTCAATAATCGCAGGAACCATAAAGCGGCAATGTGGAATATCATCAACACTATTTACAAGTAAATGACGTACTTCACATTGCTCGAAGACTGTTTTATTGACTTGCGGATCATTGGTCGCGGCAATGACGAGTCGATATGGTGTACTTAAAAACTTCTCAGAGAAAATTTCAACAAAATGCTGACCATTTGTTGTTGTAACTAATTGCAGAAGCTGTTCTTCAATTTCAGGAGCAACAATATCAATTATTGCCCCCGCCTTAGCTAATAAGGTTGCCTTGCGTAAAGCAATATGCCCTCCGCCCACAATCAGACAACGTTGCTGCTGCAACTTCAAAGAGATTGGAAAAATATCCACCTTAAACCTCTACATCAATCATCTGATTATGTTTAAGCAAAAAACGTGCACAATTTAGATGCAAAGCTTAGTCAATAAACGTTGCACCACCCATATATGGGCGTAATACTTCTGGAATCTCGATTGAGCCGTCTTCACGTTGGTAATTTTCCATTACTGCAAGCAAAGTACGTCCTACTGCAAGACCTGAACCATTTAGCGTATGCACTAATTCAGTCTTCTTCTGGTCCATACGGAAGCGTGCTTTCATACGACGCGCTTGGAAATCACCCATATTAGAGCAGCTTGAAATCTCACGATATGTATTTTGGCTTGGAACCCATACTTCTAGATCGTAAGTTTTCATCGCACCAAAGCCCATATCACCACCACAGAGCAAAATTTTGCGGTATGGCAAACCAAGTGCCTGCAAAATGCCCTCGGCATGTGCAGTGAGTTCTTCAAGTGCCTGCATAGATGTTTCAGGTTTAACGATTTGCACCATTTCAACTTTATCAAATTGGTGCTGACGGATTAAACCGCGCGTATCACGACCATAAGAACCAGCTTCACTACGGAAACATGGTGTATGCGCTGCATATTTTAGTGGTAAACGATCTGCGTCAATGATTTCATCACGAACAAAGTTAGTGACCGGAACTTCAGCTGTAGGAATAAGGTAGTATTCTTTTTCGCCTTGAAGTTTAAATAAATCTTCTTCAAATTTTGGTAATTGTCCTGTCCCACGAAGTGAGTCAGCATTAACCAAATAAGGCACGTAAGCTTCAGTATAGCCATTCTTTAAAGTATGGGTATCAAGCATGAACTGAGTTAAAGCACGTTGTAGACGCGCTAAAGGCCCCTTCAACACGCTGAAACGTGAACCGGTAAGTTTGGTCGCAGTTTCAAACTCTAAGCCGCCCATCCACTCGCCTAAATCAGTATGATCTTTGATTTCAAAATCGAACTGACGAGGTGTACCCCATTTTGAGATTTCAACGTTATCAGTTTCATCTTTACCAACTGGAACAGACTCATCTGGTAAGTTAGGGATGCTTAGTGCTTTTTGCTCAATCTCGTTTTGTAGTTCTGATAAAGCAACTTCAGCTGCTTTAATTTCATCACCAATCGCCTGCATGCGTGCCATGATTTCAGAAGCATCGCCACCGGATTTTTTAATCTGACCCACTTGTTTAGCACCGGCATTTCGCTCTGCCTGTAACTTTTCAGTTTTTGATTGCAAGTCTTTACGGCGAGTTTCTAAAGATGCCCATTCTTGGACATCTAGCTGAACACCACGTTTTGCCAAAGCTGCATTAACGACTTCAATATTATTTCTGAGTAACTTAGGGTCGATCATAATTAATCATAATATGGGTAAAAAACTGGCTATAGTGTAAGCCCTTAGCACTAAAAAATATAGTGATCATCTTCATATCGAATAGCTTTCACACAATTCTAAGAAGAGACCAGATATTTTACATGTTGTAGCTCGGCACACTTGGTAAGTACTCAGGTTTAATGAACTTAGCTGCCTCAAAATACGGCAGTGTTAATTCAGTCATCCCTTCTGCATAAGAAGCTAGCTCATAAACGGGATAAACAAAAACAATCCCATTGGCGCCGTAGTAGTAATTATCACTTAACTGCAGTTTTTCACGGCTAATATTGTGTTCTTGAAGCCAGTTGGTATTCGCATCAAAAAGTGCATCAACAAGTTGTTTTTCAACATCTGGCTTAATAAGTTCAGCAACAGTAATGTGCTTTTTATTTAATAAATCAAAATTTACGAATTCTTGATGTGACATGCCATGTGCTGCACCTGCAGAGTATGAGTATGTCTGTAAGGCAAAGGTTGCTAGATTATAATTTTGTCCCAAATAACGGACATAAATTGCACTTTGACTTGAACGAGGCTCTCCCTCTGGTACCTCGACAGGTTTATCAGCCAAGTTTGCAAAAGCATTCGGGTCTGCTTTTTTTATACGGTTCGTAAAATAATCATTAATCCATTTTTGATTAGTTTGTACTGTCTGAAAGTCATATTCAGTACAACCATCTTCAAGACAAACTTTAGACTTTGGTAATTTTACTGGAATCACTTTTGCCTGAATAACAGGAACTTCTGCTTGTTTTTGCTCTTTTACTGAAGCACTAGATGCGGGTTGCTCATCTTTAGCTGCAGATTTTGGCTGACAGCCACTTACTGCCACCATGGCAGCTACCATAGGAAGAATGAAAATAATTTTCTTATCGTAAAGTCGCATGTTAATCCCCGTGTATTCTCTTTTATCACTATACAAAGCGTAAGAATAAGACGGGGTTAAAAAATGTATCTGTGATTGATATATAAAAAGAAAGCCACGCTTTTCAGGTGGCTTTCTTAAAGAGGCTCAATAATTATTGGTCAATAATATCTGTGCCTTTAGGTGGCGTAAAATTAAAAGTTGAAGCTGGAATCGAAGCATTCACTTTTACATTATTAAATTTCACGTAAGTGGTTTGCCCTAAAGAATCTTGTAACACCATTAATGTCGGTGCTTTGTTAGCACCAAAACTAATCGTTAAGCTTTGGAAAGCGCCATCTTCTTTTTTCGGGAACAACGTGAAATATAATTTAGATTTATCTGGCTGGGTCACGCGGTAAGACTTCATGATTTGACTAGTATTACCAGAGAGCAATAAAGCAGGAGTATCTGCTACTTGCGAATCTAAGCTTTGACGGACAGCTTGTTGTAAATCAGGGTCATAAATCCAGACCGTTTTACCACTTGTCACAATAGTTTGTTTAGACGGGCTCACAGTTTCCCAATAAAATTTCCCCGGACGTTCAACTTTCATTGAACCTTTAAATGTCTGGTTCATATGCTGAGCGCCTAAGCCTTTTTTCTGTGCTACAGCTTTTGTATTTGCTTTCGTTGTTTGTTCAAAATCGGCAGTTAAACGCTGTAATCCTGATAACTGATTTACCAGGTTCCCAATCGCCTGTTGCTCCGGTGCTGCTACTGGTGCAGCAAACGCTGTAGTACTCATTACAGGAGCAAGCACTGACGCGCTGAGTGTAATAGCACACATGGTTTTACGAAGCATATTCATGTCATCACCTTTTTAGTTGCTGTAAGATAACTTGTTCACTTTTAATTTCACCAAGCCGAACAAGCTCTTCATTCAAGACTCATATTAACCGACAAACTCTGTGCTAATCATTGAGAAAATAAGATATTTTGTTATGTTATTCATATTGTTTGTAGAATTTCATTCATCATGATGAAGATGAAATTAATGAAATTCCATAAAAAAAGCCCACAAAATGTGGGCTTTTTCTTAAGCTAAAACTTAAACAGTTTCAACTTTTACGTAGCGACGGCCAAATTGACCTTTCACTTCGAATTTTACTACGCCGTCAGCAGTAGCAAATAAAGTATGGTCACGGCCCATACCAACATTTGCACCAGCGTGGAATTCAGTACCACGTTGACGAACGATGATGTTACCAGCAGTTACAGTTTGACCACCGTAAACTTTAACACCTAACATTTTTGGGTTTGAATCACGACCGTTCTTCGTCGATCCACCGGCTTTTTTAGTTGCCATGTCTCTTACTCCTCGTGATTAGCCTGAAATACCAGTAATTTTCAACTCAGTGAACCATTGACGGTGACCTTGTTGCTTACGGTAGTGTTTACGACGACGCATTTTGATAATGCGGATTTTGTCGTGACGACCATGACCAATCACTTCTGCAGTTACTTTAGCGCCAGCTACAACTGGAGCACCGATTTGAATGTTGTCACCGTTTACAACCATTAATACATCATCAAATGTAATAGTTGCGCCAGATTCAGCCTTCAATAATTCAACTTTAAGGGTTTCACCCTCAACTACACGGTGCTGTTTACCACCGCTTTGGATTACTGCGTACATAATGTACTCCAATCAGCCCGTGTCGTCGTGTCGATAAAGGGATATATCGATCTTAAAACGAACGCCACTGGGGTTATACAAGGCGACAGATTTTAAGTGAAATTTGATCAAACGACAAGTGCTTTATCTTTATCTAAGCAATAGAGACCGTTATTCTTACATAATAAAAACAGCTTCAATTCGAATTTAGTACTTTTCATTGATTCTGAATGGAATTTAAAATACAGTTCCAAACACAACTTGCAACAAGAACAAGCTGTATTCATGTTGACGTTATTAAAATTTATTGTTTTGTCGGAAACACATCGTTTTGCCGAAATAAAGAACAAAGAACTCTTCATGAACCTACAAATGATTAATATCAATTGCTTGTTTCCCTGTTTAATGCACTTTTAATTGATACACTAACGCCACTTATCACCAATACGGGGTTTTTCTTCATATGGTCATCGATTTTAAGCAAGACATTCTCGCTCCTGTTGCTACAGACTTTGCTGCGATGGATCACTTGATTAATGAAGGAATTAGCTCAAAAGTCGGCTTGGTCATGTCGGTCAGTAAACATGTTGTTGAAGCTGGCGGCAAACGTATGCGCCCGATCATGTGTTTACTTGCAGCACGAGCTTGTGGCCTAGACAACATGCAAAATGCACAGCGTCTGGCTGCCATTATTGAAATGCTTCATACCGCAACTTTAGTGCATGATGATGTGGTCGATGAATCTGGGCTTCGCCGTGGCCGCCCTACTGCCAACGCAACTTGGAACAACCAAACTGCTGTGTTAGTAGGTGACTTCCTTATTGCTCGCGCTTTTGATCTATTGGTTGATTTAAACAACATGACCTTATTAAAAGATTTCTCAACAGGTACATGTGAAATCGCTGAAGGTGAAGTACTACAACTTCAATCTCAGCATCAACCGGATACAACCGAAGAAACATATTTAAAAATTATTCACGGGAAAACTTCTCGTTTATTTGAACTTGCAACTGAAGGTGCTGCCATTTTGGCTGGGCAAGAAGCCTACCGTGAACCTTTAAGATTATTTGCAGGTCATTTTGGAAATGCATTCCAAATTATTGACGATATTTTAGACTACACTTCAGATGCTGAAACATTAGGTAAAAATATTGGTGATGATTTGATGGAAGGTAAACCGACTTTACCGTTAATTTCAGCATTAGCACATTCAACTGGTGAAGAGCACGCCATTATTCGTCGTAGTATTGCGACTGGTGGGGTTGACCAATTATCCAAAGTTATTGAAATTGTACAAAAGTCTGGTGCTTTAGATTATTGCCAGCGCCGTGCCCAAGAAGAAACAGAAGCAGCACTGCAAGCCTTAACAATCTTGCCTGATACACCTTATCGTCAGGCGTTGATTAACCTTACTCAGCTTGCATTACATCGAATACAGTAGATATTATTTTGCCTATGCATATAAATTTTTCAGATCATTTTTTAGAAATCCAGAAACAGCTTGAAAATCCTCAAGCTGTTATCGACGAAAATATTCTCATTGACCTAGTCAATGCTTTACGGCCATCCGATCCTCACGATACGGATGAAATAGAGCAAAAAATACAAGCATTTATTGATAGCTTATTACTTACTCCTACCGCTCCTGCCCTTTTACAAACCTTTTTATTAAGTTTAATTAATCAATATAAGCAAGTGAGCTTATATGCCGATAGCGGCATTTTGTCTTTAGATGGTTTCTGGAACCAACTTGGACAAAGACTCGGCGGCCATTTTCTGCCACTCATTGAAGATGCAAGCCAGCTCAAAATTTTGATTGGAAAAATTTTCTATTTAGAAAGTGATTCAGTCTGGTTAAACAATGTTGATGACAAAGATTGGGCAACCTTATTCGGGCTTATTGGGCAAAGTAACAGTAATGTCGATGAAAAACATGCCATTCAACGAGAAATGATTAAGGCGATTACTGTCTTATCTTATCGTATTAGTGGTATTGGGCTTTATCCTGAATTTATTAATGCTCAGCCTGAGTTAACTGAATATGAATCACCGTTTTTAGTACAAAACCGTGAAATTATTGAGTTTATTGAAAAGTATAAAAAACAAGATATTTCTAGCAATGACATTGCAGTTGTTCCCCCGCCAGATGCATCTCAAGCATTTGTAATGTTGGAACAATGCCGTGACGTCGTTTTAAAAATACGTCGTGCCACCAAAAGAATCGGTGTTAGTTTAAGTTTGACTTATTTACTGTCTTTGCTTGAGCAATGTTTAGATCGAATTGAATTATTACTCTACTTGGTCGTAGACGACAGTGAAGGCCGCTATATTTCTTTAGGGAATTTAATTTCGGACTTAACTAAAGCACATTACAGCGAAAAAAGTGTTCGCTCTTTACTAAGTACCACTAGTGAACTCATCGCCTTTCAAGTTACAGAAAATGCAAGCCGTACTGGTGAGCACTATGTGAGTACAGACACTAAAGGCTTTTGGGGTATGTATAAAGCCGCTGCTGGTGCAGGTGTGATTATTGCCTGTATGGCATCATTAAAAATTCTTGCTGCACGTATGACGATGGCCCCGCTTATGCAAGCCTTTACGTTCAGTATGAACTATTCACTCGGCTTTATTCTGATTCATGTATTGCACTTTACTGTTGCGACAAAACAGCCAGCAATGACAGCGGCTGCCCTCGCAGCCACTGTTCAGCAGCGTAAAGGCTCTAAAACTGCACAAATTGCAGAGTTAGCCGCACTTATTATCAATATTATTCGAACTCAGTTTATTGCTATTTTGGGTAATATCTCGATTGCAATCCCTACTGCCGCACTCATTACTTTTGCTTGGCAGTTTTATCTAGATGAACCTTTATTAACCCATACCAAAGCCACTTCTCTTTTACACAGTTTAAATCCATTTACGTCCTTAGCCGTTCCACATGCAGCAATCGCAGGCGTGTGTTTGTTCTTGTCGGGTCTTATTGCAGGCTACTTCGACAATATGGCTGTTTATAGAAAAGTAGGACCTCGTTTAAAAGCACACCGACGTTTAAGGAACTTATTTGGGCAAGATCGCCTAAACCGTTTTGCTGAATACATAGAACGTAACTTAGGTGCGCTTGCTGGTAACTTCCTTTTCGGTGTCATGCTAGGAAGTATGGGAACTATCGGCTTTATTCTAGGTTTACCTTTAGATATTCGTCATATTGCCTTTGCATCAGCGAACTTTATTCAAGGTTTAATGACTATTAATGGTAGCCCCGATATTGGCTTGATTATAGTTTCGTTTTTAGGTGTGCTTTGTATTGGTCTCACTAACTTATTTGTGAGTTTCACGCTCACTATTATTGTGGCATTACGTGCACGTCGAGTTCGCTTTGAACAATGGAAGCCATTAGCTAAACTGGTCATGACCCATTTTCTTACCCGACCAAGTGACTTCTTCTGGCCACCGAAACAGCCTTTAGAATTAGAAGAAAATACCCAAACAAGTGGCGGAAAAAAAGCAGAACACTAGCGTTTTGCTTTGTACACAAATTGTGAATTCCGTCAATTTTGTTGTGATTGTTTTTCCAAATGTTAAAAAAATTTCAAAATGAATTTACGATGATCTATCAGGCTTGAAAAAAAGTGTACTGGCAAGTACACTTTCAACGGCATTCAGTAGTAAAAAACTACATGAATAAGCAAAGGTGTGTATATGCCCTATCTATTGCTTTGTATTGGTTGCGTTTTTTTAGGATTAGGTGTTCTTGGTCTGGTTGTACCAAGTCTTCAATCTTTGGACTTGCTCACCGTTCAAACATTGAGTCACCATCGTTTAGATTATCTTAATACTATAACTGCCTTTCTTGCACGCGTAGGCGGCATGCCTTTTGTATGTTTTTTATCCTTTCTAGTATGTGTATATTTAGCATGGTATAAAAAATATATTACTGTTATTTTCATTAGCTTGGGAGTTATTGGCAGTATCACCATTGGTTGGCTGCTCAAGTGGTGTGTTAACCGGCCTAGACCTCCTGAGGCATATCATATCGTTGAAAGTTACGGTGCATCGTTCCCAAGTGCACATAGTGTTTATGCATCAACACTGGCTTGTCTGGCAATGATTATGTTATGCCGTAAGCACAACATTAACTCTCCTTATATTGTTTTGATCTCCTGTCTTTGGTTTGTGTGTATGGGGCTTTCAAGAATATATGCAGGAGTTCATTTCCCAACAGACGTACTCGCTGGTTGGGGTATTGGTTTTATTTGGATTGCACTGCTTTGGCTCTGGTTATTACAAACACAAAGTAGGTTAAGTAGAAAACAAATATATTTTTAGATTTTATCTAAACGAGGTGGAACAATGATGTCGGCTAAGCTTTGGGCACCAGCCCTTACTGCTTGCGCATTAGCAACAAGTATCGCGCTTGTTGGTTGTAGCAAAGGCTCCGATGAGAAACAGCAAGCTGCTGCTGCTCAGAAAATGCCGCCTGCAGAAGTAGGTGTTATTGTTGCTCAACCACAAAGTGTTGAACAAAGCGTTGAGCTTTCAGGCCGTACTTCAGCATATCAAATTTCTGAAGTTCGTCCTCAAACAAGTGGCGTGATTTTAAAACGTTTATTTGCTGAAGGAAGCTATGTTCGTGAAGGTCAAGCGCTCTATGAGCTCGACTCTAGAACGAACCGCGCAACGTTAGAAAATGCAAAAGCATCACTCCTACAACAACAGGCAAATCTAGCTTCACTACGTACCAAGTTAAATCGTTATAAACAACTTGTTTCTAGTAATGCTGTGTCTAAACAGGAATATGATGACTTACTTGGTCAAGTCAATGTCTCAGAAGCACAAGTTGCTGCAGCTAAGGCTCAAGTAACAAATGCGAATGTAGATCTTGGTTATTCTACAATTCGCTCTCCTATTTCTGGACAATCTGGGCGTTCTTCAGTAACGGCTGGTGCTTTAGTTACTGCAAACCAGACTGACCCGTTAGTAACGATTCAGCAGTTAGATCCAATCTATGTTGATATTAATCAGTCTAGCGCCGAGTTGTTACGTTTACGTCAGCAATTAAGTAAAGGCAGTTTAAACAACAGTAACAACACGAAAGTAAAATTAAAGCTTGAAGATGGTTCTACCTATCCAATCGAAGGGCAACTTGCTTTCTCTGACGCTTCTGTAAACCAAGATACAGGAACAATTACGTTACGTGCTGTATTCTCTAACCCGAATCATTTATTGCTTCCGGGTATGTATACCACTGCACAAATTGTTCAGGGTGTTGTTCCAAATGCTTATCTGATTCCACAAGCTGCCGTTACACGTTTACCTACAGGTCAAGCTGTAGCAATGCTTGTTAATGCCAAAGGGGCTGTTGAGAGTCGTCCAATTGAAACCTCAGGGGTTCAAGGACAAAACTGGATTGTGACTAACGGCTTAAAAGCTGGCGATAAAGTCATTGTTGATGGCGTTGCCAAAGTTAAAGAAGGGCAACAAGTAACAGCAAAACCTTATCAAGCTCAACCAGCAAATCCTCAAGGTGCAGCGCCAAATGCTGCGAAACCGGCTCAATCAGGTAAACCTCAAGCAGAACAGAAAGCAGCTTCAAATGCATAAGGGGTAGATTGAATGGCACAATTTTTTATTCATCGCCCCATATTTGCGTGGGTGATTGCATTAGTCATTATGTTGGCGGGTATTCTCACGCTAACAAAAATGCCTATTGCACAGTATCCAACGATTGCACCACCGACAGTCACAATTGCTGCGACTTATCCTGGTGCGTCGGCTGAAACAGTTGAAAACACCGTAACCCAGATCATTGAACAACAAATGAATGGTCTCGATGGTTTACGTTATATTTCTTCTAACAGTGCAGGTAACGGTCAAGCATCTATTCAATTAAACTTTGAACAAGGTGTTGACCCTGATATTGCACAGGTTCAAGTTCAAAACAAATTGCAATCTGCAACTGCACTTTTACCTGAAGATGTACAACGTCAAGGTGTGACAGTAACTAAATCTGGTGCGAGCTTCTTGCAAGTTATTGCATTCTATTCACCAGATAACAACCTTTCAGACTCAGACATTAAAGACTATGTAAACTCATCAATTAAAGAACCGCTTAGCCGTGTTGCTGGTGTTGGTGAAGTAACAGTCTTTGGTGGTTCATACGCGATGCGTATTTGGCTCGATCCAGCTAAATTAACAAGTTACCAACTCACTCCTAGTGATATTGCAACTGCTTTACAAGCGCAGAACTCGCAAGTTGCTGTAGGTCAGTTAGGTGGTGCACCTGCTGTACAAGGTCAAGTGCTTAACGCAACTGTAAATGCGCAAAGCTTATTACAGACACCTGAACAGTTTAAAAATATCTTCTTAAAGAACACAGCATCAGGTGCTGAGGTTCGTTTAAAAGATGTTGCTCGTGTAGAGTTAGGTTCTGATAACTATCAGTTCGATTCGAAGTTTAATGGCAAACCAGCGGCTGGTCTTGCAATTAAAATTGCAACTGGTGCGAACGCACTTGATACAGCAGCAGCTGTTGAACAACGTTTGTCTGAATTACGTAAGAACTATCCAGCAGGTTTACAAGATAAACTCGCTTATGACACGACTCCATTTATCCGTCTTTCAATTGAAAGTGTTGTACATACGCTAATTGAAGCCGTGATTTTGGTATTCATTGTTATGTTCCTATTTTTACAAAACTGGCGCGCAACGATTATTCCAACGCTTGCAGTTCCAGTAGTTGTATTAGGTACATTTGCAGTTATTAATATCTTTGGTTTCTCAATTAACACCTTAACCATGTTCGCTATGGTATTGGCAATCGGTCTTTTGGTCGATGACGCCATTGTTGTAGTCGAAAACGTTGAACGTGTAATGAGTGAAGACCATACCGATCCGGTTACAGCAACTTCTCGTTCAATGCAGCAGATTTCTGGTGCCTTAGTGGGTATTACCAGCGTATTGACTGCGGTATTCGTACCAATGGCATTCTTTGGTGGTACAACAGGTGTAATTTACCGTCAGTTCTCGATTACCCTTGTAACAGCAATGGTTCTGTCGTTAATTGTAGCGTTAACCTTCACCCCTGCTCTTTGTGCAACAATCTTAAAACAGCATGATCCAAATAAAGAACCTAGCAATAATATCTTTGCGCGTTTCTTTAGAAGCTTTAACAACGGTTTTGACCGCATGTCGCATAGCTACCAAAATGGTGTTAGCCGCATGCTTAAAGGCAAAATCTTCTCTGGCGTGCTTTATGCTGTAGTAGTTGCCCTTTTAGTATTCTTGTTCCAAAAACTCCCATCTTCATTCTTACCAGAAGAAGATCAGGGTGTGGTAATGACACTTGTTCAATTACCGCCAAATGCAACACTTGACCGTACAGGTAAAGTGATTGACACCATGACCAACTTCTTCATGAATGAAAAAGACACAGTGGAATCTATTTTCACCGTATCTGGCTTCTCATTCACGGGTGTGGGTCAAAATGCTGGTATTGGCTTCGTTAAGTTGAAAGACTGGAGTAAACGTACAACACCAGAAACTCAAATCGGCGCATTAATTAAGCGTGGTATGGCATTAAATATGATCATTAAAGATGCATCATACGTTATGCCATTACAGCTTCCTGCAATGCCTGAATTGGGTGTAACTGCCGGATTTAACTTGCAGCTTAAAGATTCAAGTGGTCAAGGCCATGAGAAACTGATTGCAGCTCGTAACACCATTCTAGGCTTAGCATCACAAGATAAACGCCTGATGGGTGTACGTCCAAATGGTCAGGAAGATACACCTCAGTATCAAATTAATGTAGATCAAGCCCAAGCTGGTGCGATGGGTGTGAGCATTGCTGACATCAACAATACAATGCGTATTGCATGGGGTGGTTCATACATTAACGATTTCGTTGACCGTGGTCGTGTGAAAAAAGTTTATGTTCAAGGTGATGCGGATACCCGTATGATGCCGGAAGACTTAAATAAGTGGTATGTACGTAATAACAAAGGTGTGATGGTTCCATTCTCTGCATTTGCTACAGGTAAATGGACTTATGGTTCTCCACGTCTTGAACGTTATAACGGCGTATCATCGGTTAACATTCAAGGTACTCCTGCACCTGGCGTGAGCTCTGGTGACTCGATGAAAGCAATGGAAGAAATTATCGGTAAGTTACCATCTATGGGCTTACAAGGTTTCGACTATGAATGGACAGGTTTATCACTTGAAGAACGTGAGTCTGGTGCTCAAGCTCCATTCTTATACGCACTTTCATTGTTAATCGTATTCCTTTGCTTAGCTGCATTATATGAAAGCTGGTCTATTCCGTTCTCGGTTTTACTTGTGGTACCACTTGGTGTCATTGGTGCGCTTGTATTGACCTACTTGGGTATGATTATTAAAGGAGATCCAAATCTCTCAAATAACATTTACTTCCAGGTGGCGATTATTGCGGTGATCGGTCTTTCTGCAAAAAATGCGATCTTGATTGTTGAGTTCGCAAAAGAATTGCAGGAAAAAGGTGAAGATCTACTGGATGCAACCTTACATGCTGCAAAAATGCGTTTACGTCCAATTATCATGACGACCCTTGCCTTCGGTTTTGGTGTACTTCCACTTGCTCTTTCAACAGGTGCTGGCGCAGGAAGTCAACACTCAGTAGGCTTCGGTGTACTTGGTGGCGTACTCAGCGCGACATTCTTAGGTATCTTCTTTATCCCTGTATTCTATGTGTGGATTCGTAGTATCTTTAAGTACAAACCAAAAACCATAAACACTCAGGAGCATAAATCGTGATGCAAAAAGTATGGTCTATTTCAGGTCGTAGCATTGCGGTATCTGCACTTGCGCTTGCTTTGGCAGCTTGTCAAAGCATGCGCGGCCCAGAACCAGTCGTGAAAACCGATATTCCACAGAGCTATGCATATAACAGCGCTTCTGGTACATCTATTGCTGAACAGGGCTACAAACAGTTCTTTGCTGACCCGCGTTTGCTGGAAGTAATCGACTTGGCTCTTGCGAATAACCGTGATTTACGTAAAGCAACGCTCAATATTGAACGTGCTCAAGAGCAATATCAGATTACAAAGAACAACCAGCTTCCAACAATTGGAGCAAGTGGTAGTGCAATTCGTCAAGTTACGCCAAGTCGTGACCCGAATAACCCCTACTCTACTTACCAAGTAGGTTTGGGTGTAACTGCTTATGAGCTTGATTTCTGGGGCCGTGTTCGTAGTCTAAAAGACGCTGCTTTAGATAATTACCTCTCAACACAAAGTGCGCGTGATTCGACTCAGATCAGCTTGATCAGCCAAGTTGCTCAGGCATGGTTGAATTATTCGTTTGCAACAGCAAATTTAAGACTTGCAGAGCAAACACTTAAAGCACAGCAAGATTCTTACAATCTCAACAAAAAACGTTTTGATGTAGGTATCGACAGTGAAGTTCCGTTGCGTCAGGCACAGATTTCTGTAGAAACTGCGCGTAATGATGTAGCGAACTACAAGACTCAAATTGCTCAAGCACAAAACTTGTTGAACTTACTTGTAGGTCAACCCGTTGCACAAAACTTATTGCCAACACAACCTGTGAAACGTATTGCTCAGCAAAATGTATTCACTGCTGGTTTACCAAGTGACTTGCTAAACAACCGTCCAGATGTAAAAGCGGCTGAATATAACTTAAGCGCTGCGGGGGCGAATATTGGTGCTGCAAAAGCACGTTTATTCCCAACTATTAGCTTAACGGGTTCAGCAGGTTATGCATCAACTGACTTAAGTGATCTATTTAAGTCTGGTGGTTTTGCATGGTCAATTGGTCCAAGCTTAGATTTACCAATCTTTGACTGGGGTACTCGTCGTGCCAATGTGAAAATTTCTGAAACTGATCAGAAAATTGCATTGTCTGACTATGAAAAATCAGTTCAGTCTGCGTTCCGTGAAGTGAATGATGCACTTGCAACTCGTGCCAACATTGGTGACCGTTTAACAGCGCAACAACGTCTGGTAGAAGCAACTAACCGCAACTACACACTTTCAAATGCTCGCTTCCGTGCTGGTATTGATAGTTACTTGACGGTTCTTGATGCACAGCGTTCATCTTATTCAGCTGAACAAGGTTTGTTATTGCTTCAACAAGCAAACTTAAACAACCAAATCGAGTTATATAAAACTCTAGGTGGTGGTTTAAAAGCAAATACTTCAGATACAGTGGCACACCAACCATCAAGTGCTGAACTTAAAAAGCAATAAGCTTTAAATCATGTTCTTATAAAAGCTCACTTCGGTGGGCTTTTTTATTGCAACTGATGTGAATATTTTTTATCTTGAAACCTTAAGAAATTTAGATTGATAAAAAACAATGTTATTAAGTAATTTAGAAAGCGTTCCGGGCCATCAAATTTTAAAGCAACTCGATGTTGTTTATGGAAGCACTGTTCGTAGCAAACATGTGGGCCGTGACCTCATGGCAAGTTTAAAAAATATTGTGGGTGGTGAACTGACGGGTTATACCGAATTATTAGAAGAATCCCGTCAAGAAGCCATGGATCGTATGATTGCCAAAGCCCAACAGCTTGGTGCAAATGCAATTGTCAGTATTCGTTTCTCAACTTCAAATATTGCCCAAGGTGCTTCAGAGCTATTTGTATATGGCACGGCAGTCGTGGTACAACCGCAAGCTCCACATCTACCAGACCCATTTAATGCATAGGTAGAAAATGGACAATCTTATTTTTCAGCTTGTTGTTTTTCTCATTCTTTTCAGTATCGGTTGGGCTTTTGGTCGCCATATTGAGCGAAAGCATTTGAATGAACTTCTAGAAAAAGAGCAACAATTTGCACATATCAGAATTGATACCAATCGTTTTGCAACAAGTGATCAGTTGGGCCACTTTATTAGCAGTAATGTGGTCATTTCACATGACTATTTTAAATATGTACTGGCTTCTATAAAAAATGTTTTAGGTGGTCGTCTTAGCAGTTATGAAAGTATTGTTGAACGTGCTCGCCGTGAAGCGATTATTCGTTTAAAACAACAAGCACATAGTGTGGGTGCTAACCATATTATGGGAGTTCGGCTGAGTACAACCGAACTCGGTATGCAAGGCGGAATGGTTGAGGTTTTTGCTTATGGTACAGCAGTCAAAGACTAGCACTCCCCATAGCAGAAAAATGTATACGCGGATTGCCAATATTTTTAGTTAAGTGTTGGCAAATTCCGGTAATTTTCCATATGCCCTGTTGTTTTGCCAAAGTAAAATAATAGCGACCAAAAGAATGAAAATAATCATTTTCCGAAAAACGATAAATTTGATAATTACATTCTAACCATGCTTGATCTTGTTCAATCCGAATAAGAGGATTGCTTAAATTGTGCTGTAGCCGCAAATGTGACAAAGCTTGTTGCCGTGAACCTTTATATTCATGACAAGACACCACACATAAAGGCTCCCCTCTAAACTGCAAATAGTCCACCTCAAGTTGATCGGCCAACAACTCATCAAACGCATCCCAATTTTTCTGGTCAAAAACCAATTGAAAACGCGTAATGACCTCTAAAATACGATGGTAGTCTTGATCCATGGTGAACCTTCTATGCGGGTTTTTCCATCAATTTAGCACGGCGAAATCTTTTTTTTATTTCACTTTTGTTTTTCGTATCATTTTATAGAGTAATTTCGGGGACATACGGGAAACCATTACACCTAATTTTTCTTTCGTTCCGCCCACTACTATATACTCTTGCCCTTGCATTAATGCCTTAACTGACTGTTCTGCAAAAACATCTGCTTCTAATCCATTTTCAATTGCTTCGTCTTGATGGCCTTGAGGCTGCCCTGCACCATTTAACGCATTAAATGAAACATTAGTTTTTACAAAGCCCGGGAAAATCACAGAAACTTCAACGCCCTGATCTGAAACTTCAGCACGTAAACTGTTGGCCCACATGTGAATTGCAGCTTTAGCAGCCGAATAACTTGCACGATACTGCGTACCTAATAGCCCTGCTACACTAGAGACAAATACAACTCGGCCAGACTTTTGTTTGAGCATCGTCGGCAGCACAGTTTTGGTTAATGCCACTTGCGAGAAATAATCGACTTCCATAATGGCTCTTTCAGTCTCCATCGTGGTGTCCTGAATCAAAGCACGTTGACTTAAACCCGCATTATTAATAAGCCAGTCGATTCGACCTTTGGCTTTTAAAATCTGCTCATACGCTTCTTGAACTTGCTGTTGGTTGGTAATGTCTGCAACTACCGACAAATGCTGGTCTGGATGGAGTAAACCAACGCGAACTTCTTCTAACTCTTCAAAGCGACGCGAAGTTAAAATCACTTGAGCACCTTGCAAAGCAAACTCACCAGCTAAAGCTTTACCTAAACCGGAAGAGGCTCCCGTAATCCACACCACTTTATTTTGCAAAGTATCAAGTTTGGCCATTTTAACTTCCTATTATCTTTTTAAATTATGCTGCTTGATGCATGAAGGCCAAAAAGTGGTTGATATAGTGAGTTGCTGTGGTCTGATCAACCTGCGTCCCCAATTTTTCCAAACGTTTATAGCCCAAATGCGTTGTCATATTAATGACCCCATTTAGGGTTTTATCGACAACTAAATTAAATTTTAAACGTTTTTTAGGTTCACGTACTAGGCTTGTTACGCCTAAATCCACAATTTGAATCAAGGTTTGAAAAGCTTCTTCTACGCTTTGCATATTGCCCGCGCGTATTTGCTCGGTCAGTGTTTGGGCTTGTTGCACAAGCTGAGGTGTGATCGGGTACGTAATATAAACATCTTGCTCACGTTCTTTCATGAGTGACGTCATATAATCAACCAAAGGTAAAAGTCGTTCATTACCAAAAAAAGAAACTGACCAAGGCATATACTTTCGGAAAGTATCTAAAATTTGTTGAAGAACTTTCTCAGACTCTTGGCGCTGCTTTTCAGTCATAGTCGAGTTGCCTTGCTCTCCTTGTAACAATACGGAGAACACTTGCTCAATAATTTCACAAGATAAATCGGAAAGAACATTACCCAATACTTTGGATTGGCTTTCTTTTACCCCTGCATGCAATTTCTCTCGAATCGCAGCAAATTGCGTATAGGTCGAGTCGGAAATTTTTAAAAAAACTTTGTAGCTCATGAGTCTCATCCCTTATCAATTCTTTTGTAATTTTTGTGCCGTGCCGCTACACGATTAAATTGTGATCCATGCTTCATAAATCTACCGTTTTTTGAAAAAAATACAAAACCGTTTATCTGTTTTCAGCACATTAATTTCGAGGCATTTTTTTGCTACAATAGATGCAATTTTTTATGCATATTCGATCTAAGCTACTATGACTGACGCTCAAACCGCTCAAAATATTGCAACCACATACGATCCAACCGAGATCGAAAAGAAGTGGTACAAAACGTGGGAAGAACAAGGTTACTTCAAACCTTCTGGTCACGGTGAATCATTCTGTATCATGATTCCACCACCAAACGTCACTGGTAGTTTGCACATGGGCCATGGTTTTAACAATGCCATTATGGATGCCCTCACCCGTTATAACCGCATGATGGGTAAAAACACGTTGTGGCAACCGGGTACTGACCATGCTGGTATTGCAACTCAAATGGTTGTTGAGCGTCAACTTGGCTTACAAGGTGTAACTCGTCACGACTTAGGCCGTGAAAAGTTCATCGAAAAAGTTTGGGAATGGAAAGAACAATCTGGCGGCACAATTACCAAACAAATTCGTCGCTTAGGTTCGTCGGTAGACTGGTCACGTGAACGTTTCACAATGGACGAAGGTTTATCAAACGCAGTTAAAGAAGTGTTCGTTCGTTTGCACGAAGATGGTTTAATTTACCGCGGTAAGCGCCTTGTAAACTGGGACCCTAAACTTCAAACTGCTCTTTCTGACCTTGAAGTAGAAAGCAAAGAAGAAAAAGGCTCGCTTTGGCACTTTAAATATTTCTTTGAAGACAAATCAGTTAAAACTCAAGATGGCAAAGACTATTTAGTCGTTGCAACAACTCGTCCTGAAACTTTACTTGGTGATACTGCGGTTGCCGTTCATCCTGAAGATGAGCGTTATGCACATCTTGTTGGTAAAAATATTGTATTGCCAATTACTGGTCGTTTAATTCCGATTGTTGCCGACGACTACGTTGAAAAAGACTTCGGTACTGGCTGTGTAAAAATTACCCCTGCTCATGACTTCAATGACTATGACCTAGGTAAACGCAATAGCTTACCAATCATTAATATCTTCAACAAAAACGCCGAAGTTTTAGGTGAGTTTGAATATATTGCAAAAGCTGGCGAACAAATTTCTAAAACCATTACTGCACCTGCGGAATATGCTGGTTTAGAGCGTTTTGAAGCACGTAAAAAATTAGTTGCTCAAGCTGAAGCTGAAGGCTGGTTAGATCAAATCCAACCGTATGACTTAAAAGCGCCACGCGGTGACCGTTCAGGCGTGATCATTGAGCCATTATTGACTGACCAATGGTACGTAAAAATTGCTCCGCTTGCTGAACCTGCAATTGAAGCAGTTCAAGATGGCCGTATTAAGTTTGTTCCAGAGCAGTACAGCAACATGTACATGGCGTGGATGCGTGACATTCAAGACTGGTGTATTTCACGTCAGCTTTGGTGGGGTCACCGTATTCCAGCTTGGTACGATGCGAATGGCAACATCTATGTAGGTCGTAATGAAGAAGAAGTGCGCGCGAAAAACAACATCGCGGCTGACGTTGAACTTAAACAAGACGAAGACGTTCTTGATACATGGTTCTCATCTGCACTTTGGACATTCTCAACTTTAGGTTGGACTGGCGACGCACAAAAAGATGCAGCAAATGATTTCTTAAAAACCTTCCACCCAACAGATGTGTTGGTCACTGGTTTTGACATCATTTTCTTCTGGGTTGCCCGCATGATCATGATGACCTTGCACTTCATGAAAAATGAAGATGGTTCATCTCAAGTTCCATTTAAGACTGTTTACGTTCACGGCTTGGTACGTGATGGTGAAGGTCAAAAAATGTCGAAGTCTAAAGGTAACGTACTTGACCCATTAGACTTGATTGACGGTATTGATTTAGAAAGCTTAGTTGCGAAACGTACAACTGGCCTAATGAACCCGAAAGATGCTGCGAAGATTGAAAAATCAACACGCAAAGAGTTCCCAGAAGGCATCAATGCTTATGGTACTGACGCAGTTCGCTTTACGTTCTGTGCGCTTGCAAACACTGGTCGTGACATTAAGTTCGACTTAAAGCGTGTTGAAGGCTACCGTAACTTCTGTAACAAAATCTGGAACGCAACTCGTTTCGTTCTCATGAATGTTGAAGGTCAAACTGTTGGTCAAGAAGCGCGTCCTGATCTATGGGAACTTCCAGAACAATGGATTATGAGCCGTCTGCAAAAAGCTGAAGCTGCTGTACATCAAGCGTTTGCAACGTATCGTTTAGACCTTGCTGCTCAAGCGATTTATGACTTTATCTGGAATGAATACTGTGACTGGTACGTTGAGTTAACTAAACCAGTTCTGAACGATGCAGAAGTTTCAGAAGAGCGTAAAGCTGAAGTACGCCGTGTATTGCTTGCAGTGATGGAAGCTTCTTTACGTTTGGCTCATCCGTTAATGCCATATTTGACAGAAGAAATCTGGCAGACTCTTGCACCAATGCTTGGTCAAGGCGGCCCAACGATTATGACTGCTCAATACCCTATTCCTGAGCAAGCAAAAATCAACGAACAAGCAGAAGCAGACATGCAATGGCTTCAAGGTTTGATTGGTGCAGTACGTAACATTCGCGGTGAGTTGGGCTTAGGTAATGCGCGCTTATTGCCTGTATTACTTCAAAATACGTCTGACGCTGAACGCGAACAAATCATTCGTATTGAAGCATTGTTCAAAGCATTGGCTAAAGTTGAAAGCATTGAGTTCTTGAATAAAGACCAAGAACCGCCTCTGTCTTGCTCTAGCGTTGTTAGCCATGCATCGGTATTTGTACCAATGAAAGGTTTAATTGACCCTAAAGCTGAGCTTGCTCGTTTGCAAAAAGACTTGGATAAAATCCAAAAGCAACACGACCAAATCGCGGGCAAACTTGCAAATGAAGGCTTTGTTTCTAAAGCACCAGCAGCGGTTGTTGAAGGTGAAAAAGCGAAGCTTGCTGAGTTTGCTGCTCAGTTAGAGAAAGTTAAAGCGAATATGGAGCAAATTGCTGCGCTTTAAGCTTTTTAGTTAAATGAACCCAGAATCTGTGCAAGCAGGTTCTGGGTTTTTCTATATTTAGAAATTACTTTTTCTGTAGAATCACCATATGAAGATGCCATGATTTTATAAAACCATTCAACAAAGGTAGATTTTCATTCATTTCTTTATGAAACAATAAATTAAAATCATATAAGAATAGATCAACTATATCTTGATAAGTAAATCCTATAAATTTTGCAGGTTCTCTAGCAACCCATTCATCTTGAGTCCCCAATAAATCAGCTACCAGAATTCCGCCTTCAGGAAGCGCATTTATAATTCGTTTAATTACACTATAAAAATAGCTTGGATCGCAAAAGAATAGACTTGATGAAGCAATAATTAAGCTTGCAGACGGGAAATTAAAGTCTTCAAAAGATTCATGATAGAAAATAAATTTAGAGTCATCTTTGAATCGCTCAGTACAGACTTTTTGTGCATCAATTGAAATATCAAAAGCGTGAACATTAAATCCCTTTGAGAGTAGATAAGCAGATTCATTGCCAGCGCCACAACCGCAATCGATAGCAACTAAAGGTAAATTAGGAAAATGTCCTAAAGCCTTTTCTAAAATAGGTCTATGTTTAAGTTCTCTTGATAATTGAATAAATTTTTCATTCATAAAACCGATCTTTTAATTTTTATAATTTTCACACTATATTTTATAAAAACTCCAATCTCAACGATTTCTTATTTCAGAAGCTACCGACCAAATCGCGGGCAAACTTGTAAACGAAGGCTTTGTGTCTAAAGCCCTATCAGGAGTTATTAAGGATGAAAAAGCAAAGCTTGCTGAGCTTATTGCTCAGTTAAGAAAGATAAAGCAAATACAGAACAGATTGTTGCACTTTAATCTTTATAGCATCCAATTTAATCTGTAATATAAAAGGCTGATTTATCAAAACTTTATATTCATAGATAAAAAATAATGAATACAACCAATCATCAACCCCAGCTCAAAATAGTCAATTCTGAAAAACAATTGACGAAATATTTACCTCTAAGCCTGTCACCACAATGGCTACAAAACTTGCTTAAAGCTATTCTTATTCTTTTTTTAGTTTTAGCAGTCTGGAAAAAAATTGATAATCAAATATTTATTATTATTCTTTATACTTTGTGTGCTATTGGGCTATTATCTTCTACTCTATTTCTTTATTTTGATTATCAAAAACAAAAAAAGTTACGCCAAGAAGCCCAAATTAAAAAATATCTTTTAACATATGGTGTTATCAAAAAAATCCAACATTGGAATAAGAAAAAGTTTTCCCTCATTATTACAATAGAATATCAGGATATAAATAATAGAACGTTAGAGAAAGATTTTAAAATTAATTATCCTCAAATCAATCTCAGTAAAACCAATCTCGTACCTCATCAATTAATCGGGCAACAAGTTAAACTTTATTTATTACCGCATTCTTATACTTTACTGCTAATTGAAGTAATCAACTCCCAACCGCATAATGTACTGATTGAATTCAAACAAGCAAGAACTAATCCAAAAATCCCTGTTGGTTTATGTAATATGTATGGTTTAACAAACTCAAATTTTCTTTATTTCAATGCAGTTGAAAAAATAAAAATTTTACGTAATTCTGATAATCAGTTTCTCGAAATTCATTTTCAACAATTTGAATTTAATAATTTTATTTTATCTGAATCCATACAAAATTTTTATGTTGCAGAACAGAAATTTTTAGATTTCTTCGCTATTGATCAAAACTATTATCAGGAACTTAAAAATACAACTTTGGCTCATTCACATACAGTTTGGCAATCTCCTAGACCTATTTTAAACCAAGCACAGCGTAAATCTAAAATTAAACAAATAGAGAAAAAATATATTACTTTATTTCTTTATATTTTGATTAGTTTACTTGGGTGTAGTCTTATATTCTTTTTTATTTCAGAGTTTTTAGCTATTGTTATATTCTGCATTATAGTTATTCTGTTTGGTTTTATATTAAGAAAATGTATTAACTTAATACAATCACCTGATGTTGCCCTCTTTATAAAAACTCATGATTTATATGAATAAATATTTTAGTCTTTTTTATAGAATAAATATGTTTATCTAACCTATTGGAAGAGAGTATTTCGAATTTCATTTCTTATTCGATATATTCCCTCTTCCAAAGGAAGAGGCAAAAAAGCTTTAAAGCACTCCATTCTCCAATAATATCTCCACCCCACTCACCTTTTTCATATGTTTTAAACGTTCTTTCTCCCACTTCAACTGCTGCTTTAGCTCAGCACAGTCTGCATCTACAGCTTTATAAACATCGCTGATATGCACATGCTCCGCTTTCACATTCTTAGCTAACTGAAAAGAATCCAAAATCTCAGCAATTTGAATTTCAAGCTGCTGACTTTGTGTATCTAAAGCCAATTTATAAAACCTCAATTGCTCAGCAGATAGTTCTTTAGCACCTAACCCCTTATTCTGTTCAAGCTGTAACTGGAGTTTGAGTAAATAAAACAAATCCTGCTTTTCATAGGCTTGACTTGCCTGTTGAAACAACTCAGTTTTTTCTTCTTTTTTGGTTTCATCTTGCTCACGGTCTGGGTGAATCATCGCGGCAATTTTTAAATAGACTGTTTTGAGTGATTGAGTTGCCATTTGTTCAGCTTGTTCACGTTTTTGTTGCTGCCTTTCCTGTTTGGCTTGTTCACGCGCTTGTTGTTGCTCGGCAGCATACTGTTCAAAGTCTTCTTCAAATTCTGCACTTTGATCAGCACTTTCATCGTATTCAGATTTGATTGGACGAGCTTTTTTATTCTTTTTTACTAACTCTTGCGTATGTTGCTGATAAAAGGTATCGATCTGCCTCACTAACTCCAACTGTTCAGCAGATAGCATTTTGGAGCGCTTCAACATTTGTGCAAGCTGGGCATTTTTTTCATCTAGTTGTTGCATAATCTCTTTCGAAAACTCATGGCTATGCAACATATTCCAGAGTTGATCCAACTGCTGAAATAAGACTTCATGCAAATCGCTATACACAGGCATCAGTTTTTGCCGAATGTGCTGTTGAATCTCGGCTTGTGCATTTTGCCATGTGCTCAGGCTAACTTTTTGCTGTTCTATTTTATCAATCAGGCGAGTCAGTTTTTTCTGCTGTGCAGATGGTTCAGACCTTTGCTGCAAGCTTACTTTGAGATCGAAGGACATACTCATCCACCTGAAAAAGAAAAAAGTGTAGCAATAATCAGATGAGTAAGGTAGCCAAGCATTCTTTAAGTCAGAATCAGCCTATTCATTTTTAGAAAATAGAATGCGATTATCTAAGTTATAACCTAAAAGATCCACCAAATCACTAATGGTAAAGTCACCGCAGCACATAAGGTTTGAAAGCTAATTACAGCTGCCATAAGCTGACTATCGCCACCCAAAACTTTGGTTAAAATGTAGGAAGCGGAAGCAGTCGGTAGCGCAAAAAAAATGACTAAAATTTGTGTTTGTAAGCTTGGTAAACCAAACCACATGCACACAGCGTAAGCCAAGGCAGGTACTGCTAAAAGTCGCGCAAACGTGTCTGCTGCCAATACCACAATGTCCTTTTTAATTTGCATAAACTGCAAAGCTGCCCCCACACATAACAATCCTAGTGGCAAACTCGACACTGAAAAAAGCTTAATAAACTGACTAAAGCCTTCCCAAATTGGGATATGAAGTGCATTGACTGCTGCCCCAACCACACACGATGCAATTAAAGGGTTTTTAAGAAGTGCAATCAAAACAGGTTTAATTGCCATGTGTTCTTTAGAAGTTAAAGCAAGCACCGAAATAACGTTCACAAGTGGAATACAAAGCGCCAATAAAATTGCCAGAATTGCCATTCCTTCAGTTTTAAAAAGTGAAGTCACTAAAGCCAAACCAATATAGGTATTAAAGCGAACCATACTTTGTACATGCACACCAAAACGTGCAGGCGGTATGTGCCAAAACATTCGGAGTATGTATAAAAAGGCGGTTACTGCCAAAACCACAATCAACATCGCAATAATGGCTGTACTCAAACTTTTTAAGTCAATTTTTGCGGTTGATAGCGTACTAAAAAGCAAAGCAGGAAATAAAATATAGTAATTGAGCTTCTCTGCCCCAGCCCAGAACTCATCGCTAAAAAAACGATATTTTTTAAATAAGTATCCCGATGCAATTAATGCAACTAAGGGAAAAAGAGATAAAACAATGCTATTCATTTCTTTGCTCGAGTGTTGTTGAGGCTTGCTGTTTTGGCAATAACCTTGGCTTACTCATATATTAAAGATAATGAAAACTCATGATAAAATGAGTTTTTACTCATAACAAATACAACATGACATTTACCCAACTGGAGATTTTCGCCCTCATTGCTGAACTAAAAAGCTTTACGGCTACAGCAGAAAAGCTGGGAATTTCACAGTCGGCAGTTTCCCATGCACTTAAATCATTAGAACAACAATGGGGCATTAACCTCATTTCAAGAACTCAAAGCGATATTGAGCTCACCACGACAGGTCAGCAGCTACTTACTCATGTAAAAGAGCTATTGAGTATTTCCGATACATTAGAAAAAGAAGTGGCGGCCATCCACGGTTTAAACGAAGGCACATTACGTATTGGCTCTTTTGGGGCTTCATCATCTATTTATCTATTGCCTGAAATTTTAGAAACCTTTCGGCAACGCTACCCTAAAATCGAAATTTATATTGATGAAGGTGAAGATAAAGAAGTTGCTCAGTGGTTATTGGAACGGCGCATAGAGGTTGGTTTTTTGATTATGCCAGATGAGCGATTCGATACATTCCCTTTAATTGAAGATCGTTTTGTTGCCCTAATTCCTAGTCACTACCCGCTCGCACAACAACTCTATATTGATCCAGCACAACTAGAAAATTGCCCTTTTATTATGACAATGGCTGGGAGTCGATATCAGGTCGAATTAATTTTAAAAAATTTTAATGTGAAACCAGACATCAAATTTTATGTGTCACAAATTCTGAGTATCGTTAGCATGGTTCACAACCAATTAGGGGTGTCTATTGTGTCTGATATGGTTATCACCAAAGAGTTACTCTCACTTTATCCAAACGTAGTTAAACGCCCCTTTAAACCGAACCTTAAACGTTCGATTGGTCTCGCAGTCAAAAATAAAAAGCACATGAGTCCCGCTGTGAAAGCATTTATAGAAGTTGCTCAAGAGGTTTGGTCAAATCATTAAATGATTACGGATAATTTTAGGAATTTGATAACGAACTCTTTCAGGTCATTTTATCAGCGTATTAGATGACTTGTAACGTAAAAAGCGCCATAACTGCCCTATCTTAACCAAATCAACGCACCATTTATCGCCAAAAACTACATTTTCAATTCAAATTGGTGCACTTATTGCATATTCACTTTTATGCAATTGAGTTTGTTTCGACAAACTTAGGTTTTTAGATTCCTTAAATCTATTTTGGTGCAATTTACAGACCCAGATTTGTTCCAAAATGGAATTTAGCACTTTTTTCGAGCATGCTATGCAAAATGTAGATCTATTTTTCTTATTACTTGGTGCAGTTTTGGTTCTTGCCATGCACGCAGGTTTTGCATTCTTGGAACTTGGTACCGTTCGCCATAAAAATCAGGTGAACGCGCTTAGTAAAATTCTGACTGACTTTGCCCTTTCTGCAATCGCCTATTTCTTTGTTGGCTACTACATTTCGTATGGCCAGCATTTCTTCCATGATGGTACAGCTCTAGCAAGTGATCATGGCTACAACTTAATGCGTTGCTTCTTTTTACTTACTTTTGCTGCGGCAATTCCTGCGATTATTTCAGGCGGTATTGCTGAACGCGCCAAAATGCGTTCGCAAGCAATTGCAACACTCGCTTTAGTTGGTCTGGTTTATCCATTTTTCGAAGGTATGGTCTGGAATGGTAACTACGGTCTACAAAAGTGGTTAGAAACGACTTTTGGTGCAGCTTTTCACGACTTTGCAGGTTCAGTCGTAGTCCATGCTATGGGCGGTTGGATTGCACTTGCTGCCGTGATTTTATTGGGTGCACGTTCTGGTCGTTATAAGAAAGATGGTCGTGTAAGTGCTCACCCTCCTTCTTCTATTCCATTTTTGGCACTTGGTTCATGGATTTTGATTGTAGGTTGGTTTGGCTTTAACGTAATGAGTGCTCAACGTCTTGATGCCATTTCTGGCCTAGTTGCTATTAATTCACTTATGGCAATGGTTGGCGGAACCATTACAGCAAATGCAATTGGGAGAAATGACCCTGGTTTCTTACATAATGGTCCTCTTGCTGGTTTAGTGGCAATCTGTGCAGGGTCTGACATTGTTCACCCCATTAGTGCACTTGTGATTGGTGGTGCAGCTGGTGCCATGTTTGTGTACTTATTTACCTACACTCAAAATAAACTCAAAGTTGATGATGTACTAGGTGTGTGGCCTTTGCATGGTGTATGCGGTGCATTTGGTGGTATTGCAGTGGGTCTGTTTGGTCAAAAATGGTTGGGTGGTTTAGGCGGTGTATCTTTTGCCTCACAGCTCATCGGGACCGCTCTAGCGATTGCGATTGCACTTGCTGGTGGCTTTATTGTTTACGGCATACTTAAAGCAGCTATTGGTATTCGTTTATCTCAAGAAGATGAGTTTAGAGGTGCAGATTTATCTATTCATAAAATCTCTGCCAACTCTGAAGAAGGTATGTTTTAGTACAGCGATTATGAAGCAGGGTTTAAATATCCTGCTTCTGATTGTCTAATATAAATAAAATTTTTTGAATAAAAATAGTTATTCTTGATTAAAAAGCGTACTTTTAAGTCTTTATACAATCAGATTAAAATATTGAAAAATATATTAATTTAAATATTACTTTAAGATTTATAAACGAAATCTTGTTTAGTTTAAGAACAATTTAAGTTTTATTTTATGTAATGCCTCAATTCACGCTTAAATTGATGTTACAACACAATGAATCAACAAAAACATTTCTTTCAGCTTCAACTCATTTTCCTTGCTGTCAGTTTTTTTATACTTTTATTTGTATTTCCAGTGGGTGGAAAAATTGATATGTATCTCATCCAACCTTGGATTGATTCAACAGGTCAATTTTTTAATCGAGAAAATTGGTATCTCGAAAAGCTTAATCATCAAATCGTAAAAGATATTATTACTGCGGTTTATGTTATGTTTTTTGGTCTCTGGCTTGCTTCATTTAAAGTAGAAAAGCTAAAAATATATCGCTGGCAATACGGCTATATGTTTTTTGTCAGTATGATTGGTAGCGGTATTGTTGGTCTACTCAAGTCACAATCTGCTCATGCCTGCCCTTGGAATATGGTTCATCCTAACAGCTTAGGTGGCTATATTTGGGACTTTACTGCGAAACATGGTCATTGTTTTCCAGGTGGTCATGCCAGTGCTGGTTTTATCATAATGACTGGTTATTTTGTTTATCGTCTTGAACAACCTAAACGTGCTTACTTTTATTTATTCTCAGGCATTTTATTAGGATTTATGATGGGTTGGGCACAAATGATGCGAGGAGCACATTTCCTAAGTCATAATTTATGGACAGGTTGGGTTGTTTGGGCAGTCAATATTTTATTTTACGCGATTTGTATTCATCGCTTTGAATTTGAGAAAGAATTAAAACAAGAGCTTTAAGCTCTTGTTTCATGCAAATGTAAAACTTTAGGTAACTTCACTAAGACTGAAAGACCACCAAGTTCTAAACTCTTGTCGAGAGTTAAAGTTCCACCAAGTCTTTGAGTTGCACGGTCTACAATTGATAAACCTAAACCACTTCCTACTTCTAAATGGTGATGCACTCGATAAAAACGTTTAAGTACCTTATCGTAATTTTCAGGGTCTATACCTGCACCACTATCTTCGATTTGAATACAGGCATAGTTATCTGGGTCGGTATAAACTGAAATATTAATAACGCCCTGATGCGGTGTATATTTAATTGCATTATCAATTAAGTTAAAAATGATCGAATGTACGGTAGGTTCAATACTATGCATCTCGACAGGATCATTTCTAACAAAGCCTAAATCAATTTCTTTTTGCATGGCTAAATTAACCAACTGCTCAACGCAATTTAAAGCCACATCATTAAGCTGAAAATAGCCAGTAGGTTCAACCATACTTAGCGTTACATCTTGCTTTGCTAATGCCAAAAGCTGTGTAACTAGATGCTGAATACGTGCTAAACCCTTGCTTAAATTGTGCAACGACTCATGTTCAGGGAACTGACTTAGCAAAATCTTGGTTTGTAAGTTCAAAGCAGTAACAGGTGTTCGTAGTTCATGAGCAGCATCTGCAATAAATTGCTTCTGCTCATTCTGCGCTTTAGAAATACGGTCAAACAGACGATTCATCTCATCAATGGTAGGCAAAAGCTCCTGAGGATAATCATGCACCTCAATCGGTGTTAACTCTTCGGAATCTCGCTCCATTAACTCATTTTTAAAGTCATCTATTGGTTTTAAACCACGACTAATAATAGCGGCCAAGGCAAATATCGCAAAAGGTAAAATGATTAGATAAGGAATGAACATACTGCCCGCAAGCTCCCATGCGAAAGCTTCACGAACCCGCTCTTGTTGACTGACCTGAATTTGATAGTCTTTTAACGGTAAAACATATGTTCGGACTACACCTTCAGCGGTTTTATGTGAATAAAAACCAGCTTGTTGAACAGGAGGAACCAAGAAGTGAAGATGATGAGATAAATTCGATTGGTCTTTGTAAGCCCAAATATCTAAAAATAAATCTTCTTCGTGGTAAGTTCGATGTAAATCAAACTTACTACTTACTGTTTTTAAAGGATACTCTGCTGTTCTTTCCGCTAAATACTGCATTTGAGTATCTAAAATTTCATCAACTTCCTGAAGTGCAACTTTATAAGCACTAAAAATTAAGATACAACCCAAGACAACACTGAAAATTGAGGTGCCCCAGAGTAATCGCTTTTTTAATGAATAATGCACGTTCATAAAGTCCCGAAATCTCAAATTATGATTGCCCTAGACGGTAACCTAATCCTCGAATAGTTCGAATAAAGTCTTTACCTAGTTTGGCTCTCAAATGGTGAACATATACTTCAATCGTGTTGCTGGTCACATCACTATCAAAGTCATATAACTTATCTTCCAAATTAGCCTTAGAGAAAATTTTATTCGGATGACTCATAAGCGGAATCAAAATTGCCCACTCACGATTCGATAAATCAATACGCTGCCCTTTAAATGTTGCAATATGCTGTTCAACATTTAAAACCAGATCACCATTTTGCAATAGTTGATCTTGGCTCGCAAGTTGAGCCTCTACTCCACTACGGCGTAATAATGCATGAATGCGAGCAAGTAACTCATCAAACTCATATGGCTTAATTAAGTAATCATCTGCACCCAGATTCAAACCGTCAACACGGTTTTGCAATTGGTCACGCGCAGAGATAATTAAGACAGGCGTTGCTGCTCTTTGACGGATTTGCTTTAAAACCTGCATCCCATCCATCATTGGCAATCCCAAATCTAAAAGAATAAGATCAAACTTCTTCTGTGCCAATTGGGCCAAACCATCTAAACCGTTATTGACCCATTCCACCTCAAATTGATGATATTGCAGCAATGTAGTCGTTGACTCTGCAATCATAAAATCATCTTCAATCATCAAGATTTTTGTCATGTTCTAGGCTCGCTTTAGTTTATGTTGGCACAAGAGTGCAACATGTCCAGTTGAGGGTTGATGACCTTGGTTTTTACATTCAACAAACTTAATAAGCTTGGGAATAAATTATCCTGACTTAACTTTTGTTTAGTTTGTTGATTTAAACAATTTACTTGAGCAAGATTATGTTGTTTCCAGCCATCAGAGAACCACATAATCATTGGGATATGTGTTTGTTGGCTTGGAGCGATTGAGTAAGGTGAACCATGCAAATACATACCATGTTCGCCTGTTGACTCACCATGATCAGATAAATACCAGAAACCCGTTTGATAATTTGATACTTCTTTTAAAATATTAATCATTTGGCTTAATACATGGTCTGTGTACACGATTGTATTATCATAACTATTTATCAACTCAGCTGGTGAACAACCCTGTATCGCATTAGTATCACAAGTTGGTTTAAATGGTTGATATTTCTCAGGCGCGCGCTTGTAATATGCTGGTCCATGGCTACCCACCTGATGCAATACAACTAAACGTGGACGTTTATCATTTTTCGGAATAGAAGCCAAATACAGCTTTAAGCTATCAATCAGAATGTCATCAAGACATTCACCATCTTTACACCATTTTTGCTTTAAATCTTCTGGAATTTGATATTGTTCAACGCGATCACATGCGCCTTTACAACCCGAGTTATTATCAATCCAAGTGACTTGATAGCCTGCACGTTTTGCAATATCAAGCAATCCTTCACGATGACTCGCTAATTGCTCATCATAATCAGCACGTGGCATACCAGAGAACATACATGGCACAGAAACCGCTGTTGCAGTACCACATGAACTCACTTGAGAGAAGTTTAAAATATCTTGCTTAGAAAGCTCTCGGTTTGTATTTTTTGCATAGCCATTCAGTGAGAAACTTTCTGCACGTGCAGTTTCGCCCACTACAAGTACCATGAGTTTAGGTAAATCTTTTTGAGTTTGCTGGACTTGATGAGCATCTTCACCATACTTCACAAGAGGAAGATTTTTCTTAGGTGCTTTTTTACGATAATAAGACATGACCGAAGAAATGGTGTTCTGAGGGGAAATCATCCCTTTTAAGTCACGATGCTCCCTAAATATTGCTGCAAAATCAACATAGTAAGCAAACAACAATCCGCCCACAACGGCAAATGCAAGTGCGATTGAAAGGACTTTTTTAAGCAAAAGCGGAAGTATTTTTTCTGATTTGAGTTTTACCTGAGTAATCAAAAATATAGGTAAAACAACAAAGAAAATCGTCCAGAGCACAAAACGTAAAGAGAGTAAATCTGTGGCTTCTGCGACATCTGTTTGAGCAATATTTTGAATCTGGTCAGGTGAAATAATGACACCTAAAGTATTTACAAAATACGAGCTAAACCCACCAATGAATACCAACAAAATGGCAAAAATTTTGGCTGTCCATTTCCAGTTTAAAATTTGTAAAGCTGCATAATAGGTAGCAACAACAATCACTACAGTAGCTGCTAAGAATAAGGTTGCTTTTATACCTAAATATGGTGTTAACAGGTGAACTTTCTTATAAAAACCAATATTTAGAATTGCACCTAACCAAATGGCTATAATGACGTTGAACACAAACAGGGAAATCTGCTTATTTCTTAATTTAGAAAAAAAACTCAGCATCTCTGGTTACTACGACCTTTTTTTATGATCTTCTAATGTAAAAATCGAAACTTAAAAATGACTTAAATAATAGAATGATCGGTATAAACCATTTTGAATGGCTTTATGCTAGTTATCTATTCCAATTAAAAAATAAAAAAGTCGAGATTCACTTGAACCTCGACTTTTTCAGATGGAAAGCTTTGTGAAATTAGAAGCTATATTTAGCCATTAAACCAATACGGTTATCTTTGTAAGAGTTACCAGCAAAAGTATCACGTTTACCGTTTACATACTCAAGACCTAAATCAATTGGTTTAACAGGCGAATAAATAAAGTTAATCCATGCTTGTTGAACTTTTTCATTACCAGCTGTATATGCTTTTGCATAATCAGTGCCATCATCAGCAAATTCTGCACCGTACGCTAAAGTAGTACGTAAGTTAGGTAAGATTTTATAAGTACCACCTACTTGTACAGCGACAAATTTATTTTGCTCGATATTGTTATTTACTAAAGTATAGGCAGCGTTACTACCGTATAAATAGCTGCTATCACCAACTACATATGAAACATCAGCAAAAAGCTTTAAAGGATCAGAAACTTTGAAGTCTGTACCTGCAGCAATACCCCAGCCAGTTTTATTATCATCACCAAGTGACGATTTATAGTTTTCAACTAAAGCACGAGCTGACGCAGAACCTTTACCGTTTGCATAACCTTGAGTAATTTTAGCAGTTAATGCAGGTAAGCTATATTTAATGCTGTCACCTGTTGCCGCAGAAGTGCTATCGCCTTTTTCAGCAGAAACAAACAATTGTGTAGCTGGGCCTAACTTGTAGCCATAACGTACTTGTGGCACACGCTTAGTACCACCACCAACGTTTGTCGAGAAATCGATCATTTCTGGTGCATGGTTAGACAAGAAGTTAGATGTCGTTTGACCGAATAACCAATCATTATACGTCACATAAGCATGACGAATACGTAATGAGCCATTTGAGTCTGTTGTTGAACCAGCAAAATCAACTTCGAGCTTACCGCCTACTTTAGCATCACCAACAGGGGTATTAAAATCTAAACCAAGACGTGTAGTTTTAGCTGTCGCACGTAATTTATCGTGTGTTTTCCCATCAGTCTTACTAACGTCAGCAAAGTCGTTATCCGCACCTTCGATGATATAGTTAGCGTCACCACGAACAAAACCATAAAGGTTCACATCAGCACCAGCTTTAGATTTAAAACCTGCTAATGGAGAAGCTGGCGCAGCAACAGGCTGAGGCTGTGCTTTAACTTCCGCTAATTGTACCTGCTGTTGTTGCTGTACTTGTTGCTGCTGCTGTTGTACTTGGCGCTGTTCTTTAACTAATGCTTTTAATGCTTCAACTTCTTGACGAAGTTTTTGAATTTCCTCTTTTTCAGAGGTTGCCGCATTTGCCCCACTCATCATTAAAGCTGTTACTGTAATAGCTAAACTTTTAACAACAAACGATTTACGATTAAGGAATAGATCCATCAAAAACTCCTAAAAATATATTTTATGTTGCTTATCCATGCCAAGTTGATTCGTGTGACCATTGAGCACAAAAAAACCAACTATCCTCCAAATTTGATTGCATTAATTTTATTACCGCAATCAAAACCAATTTTAACGCTGGGTAAGATAAAAAGTTCCAAATTAAAAGAATCAAAACAGACTTTTGTTTACAGAACCTTTACCTTGACTTCATGTTGTAACGAATCCTACACAACTCTCTTATCTTATAGAATGATTAAATCATTATTTCATTATTCTTTTTTAGACTTTAGGCTAATATACCGTCTAATTGAATATTCTTTTACCCATGTTAATTGATTCACATGATTTTTCTTGTTATTCGCATCCCTTTTTCTCCTTCTAGCTTCCATTTGCTACCCAAACAAGATGGCACAATTAATAGGCCATTTGAATAGCTAAAAATATACATTTTCAAAAGAATGACTAAAGGCACAAGTACAATTTTTCAGCATGGCTTAACCTGATTTAAGTCTCTTTATTTCATCAACTTAATGTCATTTTTTATACAGTCTTTGTACCTTTCCATATGTACATGGGAATTAAAAAGAGTACTCCGACACTGACAATACATATCAAATAATGGTAATAACCAAGCGCATCCCCAATGACACCACTCAAGGTATAAAGACCACCACTTACTGTCGCCATGACCGAAACTTGGAAAGTAAAATCAGTGCCTGCATAGTTCTTTCGGCTGTAATGCATGACTAAGGTTAACATTACAACCAGTAGCATGGCGGCAAAGGCATCTTCTAAAGCATTTATAGTATAGATAAGCCATGCATTTATTTTTATCTTTTGCCCATAAGCATAGGCCAAATAAACATACGCACCTAAACTCATGATTTTTAATATTGAAAAACTAATTAATGTAGTTGGCCTAGAAAAATACTTTAATACCCATCCTGCAATAAATGCTCCCACTAAAGCGGCTACAGCGCCTAGCATAGTGATGTAAACACCAATTTGGGTAAAACTTAATCCCATATCAACCATTAAGGGTTTGAGTAACGGCCCAGCTAAGCCATCTGCCACTTTAAAAGTGATGAGTACCATTAACCAAGAACGAAGTTCTTTATTTTGAGAAAAATAACTCAAATAAGCCTTAATTTTTGTGACTAAATTTGGCTGGCTAGGTTCATTAGTAGAATGAGAACTATGAAGAGGTTCTTTAAATAGTAAAACTGGTAGAGTATTGATAAAGACTAAAGCAGCTAATAATAAAAATGTCGGCTGCCATGATAACCAGTCTAGACACCACAGCACAGCTCCCCCACCCACGATAAAACCAAGCCGAGAACCTACCACTTGAAAAGTATTTCCCCAGTGCTGCTGATCGTGTTGCAATAAATTGACAGCTAAAGCATCGGTAGCAATATCTTGCGTTGCGCCTGTTAAGTTCATAAATAACAGTGCAATAAAAAACGTAAATAGATAAATAGGCTGATCTAAAGCCTGAATCGGGAAAAAAGATAAAATACAAAGTACACCCACCGTGAGAAACTGGGTAGGTAAAATCCAGCTACGATAATGCCCTAAGCGTGAAATCGCATGTCGATCTACCCACGGTGCCCAAAATATTTTGATTGACCAAGGCAACATGAGCAGCCCAAAACCACCAATATGGGCAAGTGATACACCTTGAGCTCTTAATATTACGGGCAAAGCATGGGTCATAAACCCCACAGGTAAGCCTTGTGCCCAATATAAGGAAAATAGCAAAAGATAAAGATTTTGCTGTCGGAACATATATACCTACTTTTATTTCTTTATGCGGTAATAACATGAAATACCATGCGTGGTCTTACATTTTGCCAATGAAGCACAGATTTCAAAAGATTAAGATAAAGCAAAGGATGATTTAAAACTTAAAAATATGGAACAACATTTTCCCAATCTACCGTCTCAGGTTCCTCAACGTGGTAATGCTTTAAGTCGAGCATTATTTAAGAAACTCTTTTTGGCACAAGGCTGGACCATAGAAGGTGACGTTCCCAACTTTCCTAAAGCAGTAGCTATTATTTCTCCCCATACATCTAATATTGATGGTTGGTATGGTTTCTTGGCTATTTTTGGACTCGGTATTCAAATTACGGTGTTGGGTAAAGATAGTTTATTTAAGCCACCGTTTAAACGCGCTCTAGATTGGGCAGGTGTTATTCCTGTAAAACGTGACTCTGCTAATGGTCTGACTGAACAAGTGGTTGCCACTATTCAGCACTATGACAAAATCTGGATTGGCATGGCGCCTGAAGGCACACGTAAGAAAGCAAAAAAAATGAAGAGTGGCTTTTACCATATTGCTGCAAAAGCCAATATTCCGATTGTAATGTTTTCTTTTGATTATGATCGCAAGACTATTCATTGCTTAGGCTATTTAATACCTAGTGGAAACTATGAGGAAGATCTCGCCAAGATTTTTGAGCGCTATAAAGGAAAAATATCACCCAAAAATCGTAATTGGCTTGCGGAACCTTTACAAAATCTTGTGAAAAAAACCTAGCAAAAATTAAACGAATCTGGTCTGATGGGCCATCTTAATTTATCTTGCCATAGATTGTTTTTCAAAGATGAAAATTGCTCAATTTGCCAGTATCGGATTTATCTCTTTAGCCCTATTCGGCTGTGATAAGTTCAGCAAAACACCAACATCGACCACTTCAGTTAAAGCACGCGAACCAGTGATCGCACTTGCCTTAGGAGGCGGTGGAGCAAAAGGATTTTCACATATTGGTGTTATCAAGGTCTTAGAATCACATGGTATTAAACCTAAAATTGTTACAGGTACAAGTGCCGGCAGTTTTGTAGGAAGTATCTATGCCAGCGGACAAACACCTTATCAGCTCCAAAATCTTGCACTTAAATTGCAAGAATCTGATATTCGTGATTTAACGCTTAATCGCCAAGGTATTATTCTTGGGCAAAAGCTACAGGACTACGTGAACCGTAACGTGGGTAACAAACCTATTGAGAAATTCCCAATTCGTTTTGCAGCAGTAGCAACCCGTCTTGATAATGGTCAAAAAGCTGACTTTATTAAAGGTAATGCAGGTCAAGCCGTACGCGCGTCTTGTAGTATTCCAAACGTATTTGTTCCTGCCACTATTGGTAATCAAAAATACGTAGATGGTGGTTTAGTTAGCCCAATTCCTGTAAAAACAGCACGTGATATGGGTGCCGATATTGTGATTGCGGTTGATATTTCAGCGCGTCCAGCAGGTAATCGCCCAGCCAATATGTGGGGTTTACTTGATCAAACCATTAATATTATGGGGCAACAAAGTATTAATGAAGAGTTAAAGCAAGCCAATGTAGTGATCCAGCCTAAAGTTGGGCACTTAGGTACACTCGATTTGAAATCAAGCAATGAAGCTATTTTAGAAGGTGAAAAAGCTGCTCAAGCACAAATACGTCAAGTTGAAACTGCAATTGCGAATTTCAAAAAATCTCCAGCCGCATTTAAGCCAGCACCACGTCCTAAATTTTAATTGAGGTGGTTTTTTTCTATCCACACCTACCATCATCTGCTACAGTGGTAAAAGTGATATGAGATCACTTTTACCCATCATAAAGATATATAAAAGAGCAGATCTATGGAGTTTGTTGTAGAACCTTGGCACTGGTTTGTATTGGGTATCTTACTTATTCTTTCTGAGCTGATTATCCCTGCTTTTGCCGCTCTCTGGTTTGGTATTGCAGCCATTATGGTTTGCTTTCTCTATTGGCTATTTCCAGATATTAGCCTGACAACACAAATTGTATTGTGGATTATTTTATCGGTGCTATGCACTATTCTTTGGTTCAAATTTATTAAACCTTTGTCGATTGATAAAACTAAAGCGGGTTTACCTCGTGAAGCCACCATTGGGCAAATTGGTATGGTGATTCAAACCGAACTCGCTCATGACCAAATTATTGTTCGTTTCCCTATGCCTATTTTAGGGGCCGATGAATGGAACTGTCGAAGCACCACCCCTGTGAAAGTTGGTGATCGGGTTCGAGTCATTGATATTTCGGGTAATGACTTAATTGTTCAGCCCCACAGTACTTCATAAACATTAAAGATAAAGAGAGGTTATTTTCATGCCAGTTGGTACCATTATTGTTTTAGCCTTTTTGGCTTTTGTCGCAGTTACCATTTTTAAAGGGGTGCGTATTGTTCCTCAAGGTTACAAATGGATTGTTCAGCGTTTAGGCAAATATCATTCCACGCTTAATCCGGGGCTTAACTTCGTTATTCCTTATATTGATGACGTAGCTTATAAAGTCACTACTAAAGATATTGTGCTTGATATTCCGTCTCAAGAAGTGATTACCCGTGATAATGCTGTATTACTTATGAATGCTGTAGCCTATATCAACTTGACTACTCCAGAAAAAGCAGTGTATGGCATTGAAAACTATACTTGGGCAATTCAAAACCTTGTACAGACTTCACTTCGTTCAATTGTCGGTGAAATGGATCTAGATGATGCTTTATCATCTCGAGATCACATTAAAGCGAAGCTCAAAGCTGCGATTTCTGATGATATTTCCGATTGGGGTATCACGTTAAAAACTGTAGAAATTCAAGATATTCAGCCATCTTCAACCATGCAAGCTGCTATGGAAGCGCAAGCTGCTGCTGAACGTCAACGTCGTGCCACAGTAACCAGAGCTGATGGTGAAAAACAAGCTGCAATTTTAGAGGCTGATGGTCGTTTAGAAGCATCCCGCCGTGATGCAGAAGCACAAGTTGTCTTAGCAGAAGCATCTCAAAAAGCGATTGAAATGGTAACAAGCGCAGTGGGAGATAAAGAAACACCTGTTGCTTACCTACTAGGTGAACAGTACGTTAAAGCAATGCAAGACATGGCGAAATCAAGCAATGCCAAAACTGTTGTGTTACCTGCCGATGTTTTAAATACAATTCGTGGCATTATGGGAAAGCATAATTAATTTAATTGCTTTAAATAAGTCATTGAAATAAAAACGGCGACAGTAAGTCGCCGTTTTTATATTAAGTATTATTGGTTATTTAATCTTTTCTGATCTTTCAAAGGGAGCTTTTTTACAACCAAGTCATAAGAATCGCGAATCAAGTCTTGAAGTAAATCCCGAGTTAAGTTTTTATGGGGAGTAATGGAAATCCAGTGTTTTTTATTCATGTGGTAACCTGGGATAATAAATGAATAAAGTTCCTGATATTCCTGACTTTTGTAAGGGTCACATTTGACATTAATCATTTTTACGCCAGACACTTCCACTGTCAGCATAAACATTTTTTCTAAAATTTTAAAAACTTCATACTCTGGACCAAATGGATGAGTTTGCTCACTAAAAGGAAGATTACACGCAATCTCTATCGCGACTTGGTGGAGCTGATCACCATTCATTCTTATCTCCTTTATTCATTAAATATGAATATAAGCAGGATTATTAATTTAGTTTTTTATTAGTTAGTCCGGGCTAAAAGGAATTGTGAAATCTCAACTAATTCTTTTGCATTTTCACCAAAATGCGCTAAAGCTTCAAAAGCTTGGTCATGCAACTCTTTTGCATAAACCTGTGCTTGCTCAAGTCCCATTAAAGCAGGATAAGTCGACTTTTGTACTTGTTCATCCTTACCCGCAGTTTTACCTAAAGTTTCAGTGCTTGAGGTAATGTCCAAAATATCATCTTGCACCTGAAAAGCCAGTCCAATTGCTTGTCCATATTGGCGTAATTTCGGAATTGCCTGATCTGTTCCAGAGAAAATTGTCACTGCACCCATCATAATGGCAGCCTGAATAAGCGCTCCCGTTTTATTGCGGTGGATATTTTCTAGTTCATCTTGAGAAATTTGTTTAGCTTCAGCTTGTAGGTCTAAAACCTGCCCACAAACCATTTTAGAGCTGGCTGTTGCTAAAATTTGAATTTGCTTTAATACAATTGCAGCATCAGTTCCCTGCCCTTGTTCATCAAACAAACGGCTACCTAAAACCTCAAAAGCCATCGACTGTAAAATATCGCCTGCAAGTAAAGCGGTATCTTCACCAAATGCTACATGGCAAGTTGGCTGACCACGACGAAGTAAATCATTGTCCATACAAGGCAAATCATCATGCGCTAGCGAATAACAATGAATAAGTTCAACCGCAACCGCCGCACGGCGAGCAGCCGCAAAATTTGGATTGTCTTGTAAAGAAGCTGTGGCGTAACACAAAGCTGGGCGCACACGTTTTCCACCAAGCATAACTGCATGGTGTACTGCGCTTTTTAAAGGTTCAGGAATTGAAAATGCAGCGAGTGTCGTCAATAAATCTTGTTGAATACGTTGTTGAGCTTGTTTTAAAACATCCGCATTAACTTGAGAGAGTGATGACACAGTCGCCTCGTAAAATCAGTAGAGAAATTTTATTAAATGTTATGAAACATTCATGTACTACATCATACACGATTCGTTGTGAAAAGTGCGTGATGAGTTATGGATGTCACATGCAAAAGAGCCTCTCTATAGTAGAGAGGCTCTTTCATTTAAATAACTTTTAGAAACTGTCGCCCGGAACGCGTACCCAACCTTCCATTAAGACACGTGCACTACGGCTCATAATGGCTTTTTTCACAACCCATTGGCCATTCGTAAGTTCGGCTTGAGCACCAACACGTAATGTTCCAGAAGGATGTCCAAAACGCACTGCTTCACGCTCTCCACCACCAGCTGCTAAATTTACCAATGTGCCCGGAATAGCAGCTGCCGTACCAATTGCTACAGCTGCTGTACCCATCATGGCATGGTGTAATTTACCCATCGACAAAGCACGAACCAGTAAGTCGACATCATTTTCTGAAACATTCTTACCACTAGATGCCGTATAGTTTTTCGGTTTAGAGACAAAAGCAATTTTTGGTGTGTGCTGACGCGCAGCTGCTTCTGAAATATCTTTAATTAAACCCATCTGAACTGCACCATACGCACGAATTTTTTCAAAACGTGCCAGCGCAGTTGCATCACTATTGATATGATCTTGCAACTCTGTACCTTGGTATCCTAAATCTTCTGCATTTAAGAAAATGGTTGGAATACCTGCATTAATAAATGTCGCTTGGAAACGACCAATATCAGGAACATCTAGTTGGTCAACAACATTCCCTGTTGGGAACATATCGCCGCCTTCTTCACCATCATCGGCAGGATCTAAGAACTCAATTTGAACTTCAGCGGCAGGGAAAGTCACCCCATCCAGTTCAAACTCACCAGTTTCTTGAACTTGACCATTGGTAATAGGCACATGTGCAATAATGGTTTTCTGAATATTTTTTTGCCAGATTCGAACCGTGCATAGGCCATTTTCTGGAATACGATCTGCATCAACCAAACCATTTGAAATCGCAAATGAGCCAACCGCAGCAGTTAAATTACCGCAGTTACCGCTCCAGTCCACAAAAGGCTGATCAATTGAAACCTGCCCAAACAAATAGTCGACATCATGATCTGGCTGTGTGCTTTTAGCCAGAATAACGGTTTTGCTTGTACTCGAGGTCGCTCCACCCATTCCATCAATTTGTTTTC
This sequence comes from Acinetobacter sp. ABJ_C4_1, assembly GCF_044538495.1. Lineage (NCBI taxonomy): Bacteria > Pseudomonadati > Pseudomonadota > Gammaproteobacteria > Moraxellales > Moraxellaceae > Acinetobacter > Acinetobacter sp. ABJ_C4_1. The sequence goes on from NZ_JBIUCQ010000010.1 coordinate 76,820, forward strand.
CATAAGGATCTGGGCTACCGATGACACGTAGTAAGAGGTGATCTCTTGCTTGACCTGCCACCTGAGCTCTTTCCGGCAAATCATCAAGTTTAAAAAAGACACCTTTACTAGTTCCACCACGCATATAGGTTGCTGGAATTTTAATTTGCGGTACTGAGCTCATATCAACTGTTATCCTTACTATTGTGTTTTTATATCTCGAAACAAACAGACTTGTTTAGTCATCCGCTTCATCTTAAATCGTTTTGTGATCTAGAGATAGCGTTATGCTTTTATACATCAATCGTATTGACGCAAACTTATTTTGAGAATTTAGATTCATGCTCACAATGACCGAATTAAGCAAAATCATGAAAAAAAGAGTCTATCAAAAAATATATTTTTAGAATATTTTTCAATCATTTTTGAATTATTAAAAGCAAGTTAATGATTTTAAATATTTTTTAGTGTTACTTTTCAGTCACCGCTTGTTAATTTGTAGTCTAGGCTAAAATAAATCCATCTATTAGAATAATTTACTTATTCATAGTGAGTGAAGACCTTTGACCAACGAATCTTCTACACTGCAACGAGGACTAAAAAATCGACATATCCAATTAATTGCTATGGGTGGAGCAATTGGTACCGGATTATTTTTAGGCTCGGCGCAAGTGATTCAATCTGCGGGACCATCCATTATTTTAGGATATGCCATTGGTGGCTTAATTGCTTTTTTAATTATGCGCCACCTGGGAGAAATGATTGTTGAAGAACCTGTTGCAGGATCGTTCAGCCATTTTGCTTATAAATATTGGGGTAAATTTCCCGGATTTTTAGCTGGATGGAATTATTGGATACTCTACGTTCTGGTCGCAATGAGCGAACTTACTGCGGTAGCCAAATATATTAATTATTGGTGGCCTCATATTCCAGCGTGGACGTCTGTCTTATTTTTCTTTGTCGTGATTACGGCAATTAACCTAACAAACGTCAAATTTTATGGTGAGTCCGAATTCTGGCTCGCTATTATTAAAGTTGTTGCGGTTATCTCAATGATTGTTTTTGGACTGTATTTGCTATTTACAGCGGATGTAGGTTCAAGCATTTCATTTAGCAACCTTTGGACACATGGCGGATTTTTTCCAAATGGCTTTAGTGGCCTGTTCTACATGTTGGCTTTCTTGATGTTCGCCTTTGGTGGTATTGAACTGATTGGTATGGCTGCGGCAGAAGCAAAAGATCCGAAAAAAACCATTCCAAAAGCAATTAACCAAGTTGTTTTCCGTATCTTGATTTTCTATATCGGTTCATTGGCAATTTTACTTTCTTTAGTGCCATGGAACCAATTAGACCTTGGCGGTCTCGATAAAAGTCCATTTGTTATGATTTTTAGTCAAATGGGTATTGGTTGGGCTGCACACTTACTTAACTTTATTATTTTAACCGCTGCCCTTTCTGTTTATAACAGTGGGATGTTTGCCAATAGCCGTATGCTTTACGGTTTAGCTCAACAAGGTAATGCGCCAAAAATTTTCAAGAAAGTAAATAAACAAGGTGTACCTGTACCAGCAGTTTTATTATCTGCATTACTCATTTTTGGCTGTGTTCTTTTAAATTACTTTGTACCTGAAAACGCCCTAAGCCACTTAATGTACATTGTAGTTGGAGCATTGGTATTAAACTGGGCGATGATCAGTATGACTCACCTTAAGTTTAAATCAGCAATGAAAAAACTCGGTCAAAAAACTCACTTTCCTGCACTTTGGGCACCATTTAGTAACTATTTGGTTTTAGGTTTCATTGCTGTTGTACTCTACATCATGTGGAGCCAAGGCTTTAAAGAATCAGTGATGATGATTCCGATCTGGATTGTTCTTATGTTTATTTTGTTTAAAGTACTGAATGCTAAAGAACAATAATCTGAACGCTTGTACTTAAAACATAAAAAGCCATTGTCTAGACAATGGCTTTTTTGTTTATAATCAGAAAATTATGCGCCCTTAGCTTAACTGGATAGAGCAGTTGCCTCCTAAGCGACCGACGTGGGTTCGAGTCCCGCAGGGCGCACACATTTAATCACTTAATCCTTCACTTCAGCCAACAATGTTTCGGCTGCAAGTTTGCCTAAATTATTAGAAGCAAGCGGACTATCTCCTGTGAGTAATTTACGATCTCTATAGCATTGCCCTGTAATACCAGTGTTCAAAATCTTCACACCAAGTTTTTCAAGGTTCTCACCGACTAACCACGGTAAGGCCCCGGGCATATAACCAATATCAATATTTGCACCCTTATCTAGTGAGTCAGGGAATACACAAATTTGATAATCTTTAAAAATATAATTCTCAGGCTGTTCATCTACCGCCGCAGCAAGTAACGAAGCTGGTCCATGACATAAAGTAATAATAAATTTGTTTTGTTCAACTGCCCATTTAAGAACTTTTTTTACATCTAAGCTATATGGAATCTTAGCTAAAACACCATGCCCACCCGGAATAAATACAGCTGCGTATGGTGAGTTTTCCCCCACTGCATTTTCTAAAATATCGGCAAGTTTTAGTGGATTTTTTAATTTATCTGCATATTTCTGGAAAGTATCTAATACCACTTGTTCTTGCTTTGGCATTGCCCACATTTCAAGTTTGGCTGGATTACCGGAAAGTGTCGCAACGTCAATTTCAAAACCAGCATTATCTAAATGGAACATTGGCAAAAGCATTTCTACTGGATGATTTCCTGTAGAAAAAAACTTACCGTTTTGCATCTGGATATAACGCTCATCAGTTGCAATCATTAAGACCTTTTTATTGCCCGTATACGGCGTTGGGTAGGTGGTACCATCGTAATCTGTTTTAGGTGAAGTATATTGGCTCAGTGAGTATGGTGATGGGAAGAATGCATTATCTTCTGCCAAATCTGGAGTTGGATTTTTATCATTTGATGCTGGGGTATTCATTGTTACCATCCTTTAGAATTGAAGAACGAAATAACAGCTTTAAGCCACTTATTATTTCTTAGTACATGTATATTCAGATCAAGAAACTGGTGCAACGCGCCAATAGAATTTGGCAATTTTTATATAGAAATAGGCACAACAAACAATTAGAACTTAAGTTTAGGCAAACCTGTTGTTCACCTAAACTGCCACAGATTAAATTAGGTATTGATTTCTAAAACGATCTTTCCAATATGGTCGCCTTGCTCCATACATGCATGGGCACTTTGTACATCTGAAAAATCATAGGTTTTATAGATTTGTGGTAAACACTTGCCTTGCGCCAATAATGGCCACACATGTTCATGTAAGGACTGAGCAATCTGGGCTTTTTCTTGGCTATTACGTGCTCGCATGGTTGAGCCAGTAATGGTTGCACGTTTTAAAATCAGTTTTTGTAAATCAAATTCTTTTGCAATTCGACCGCCCATAAAACCAATAATGACCAGTCGACCATCACGTTTTAATAGATTTAAGTTTTTCGAGAAATACGAACCACCCACAATATCCAAAATCACATCAACACCTTGGTCTTGGGTGTGTTTCAAAATTTCTTGCTCAAAATCTTGGGTTTTATAGTTAATTGCAGTCGTTAAGTTAGAGAGTGCTGCAACTTTATCTTCACTTCCAACTGTAGCAAAAGTTTTAATCCCTAAAGCATTGCAAATCGCTAAAGCTGTGGTCCCAATACCACTTGCACCACCATGAATCAGTGCTGTTTGGTTTTCTTTTAAACGGCCAATATCAAACAGATTTGCCCAAACTGTAAAGAATGTTTCCGGAATCGCAGCAGCTTGAGTAAATGTTAGATTCTCAGGTATTGGCAATACTTGAGTTGCAGTTACCGCACAGTATTCTGCATACCCGCCACCATTGGTTAAAGCGCAAACCTTGTCTCCAACTTTGAACTGTTGCACCTGTTCACCTACAGCAACTACCACCCCAGCGACTTCCAGTCCCGGAATTTGCGTAACACCTTTTGGCATTGGGTATAAACCCATACGCTGCAATACGTCTGGACGATTAATTCCAGCAGCTTTTACCTCAATTAACACTTCATCTACTTGAGGAACTGGAACATCTGAATCTTGAAGTTTTAAGACCTCAGGTCCGCCGGGAACCGTAATTTCAACAATTTTCATAGTTGTTGGAAGACTCATTGATATGCTCCATGTTTGGTTTATATTTTAAATGTATTGATTTACTTTAATTCATTGAAGATTTAGGTGGAACTCCAAACAGCCGTTTGAACTCTCGACTAAACTGTGAGGCACTTACATACCCTACCTGATAGGCAGCTTCCGCAACACCCATTTGATTATTTAGGATTAAATCACGTGCCTTATGTAATCGAGTAATTTTGATGTACTGTAATGGAGAATAGTTCGTGACTTTCTTAAACGCTTGATGAAAAAGAGAGACACTCATTCCTGCTTGTTTAGCAAGTTCCTGAACTGTTAAATTGTAATAATAATCTCTTTGAATAATTTCACAAATTGTATAAATCACACTATTTCGACTTATCATAGCCGAAAGATTTTCGATTAAATCACGACTACCTGCCTGCAAAACCCGATAAATAAGCTCTCGTTTTATCTGCTCTCCCAATATCGCAGTATCTTGTTTAGAACGAAGTAAATTCAATAAGCGTAAAGCAACCTCAGATATTACCGTGTTCATGTCTATAATATTTAAACCACAACTGAGCTTTACATCTCTGTTTTCAAGCTCATCTATAGATGACTGCTGCTCTTTATTCATTTTAGTGGCTAAATCAGCCATCATTTGCGCTTCAAACTTAATCGCAATTGCCAGCATCGGTTCATTTTCAACCCATGTATCGCAGTCAAAAGGTATAGCAATCGAGATGAGTAAACACTGGCCTTGTTGAAACTGAAAAGTTTCTTTTCCGATATATCCACGCTTTACGCCCTGTATGACTAAAACAATTGAAGGCTCTTGTAATACAGCGACAGGCTGTGTGGAATGATCAACCCTCATAAGGGTGATATTTGAAATATAAGTGGGGTATAGCCCTTCTTGAGGAGCTAAATATAAAAAAGCCTCTACCAAACTTTTCATCAAATCATTCTGTTGCATCGCTTTATTTTTACGGGCTATTTAAGATTTACTATATCAATCAAACTAAAAGGGAAAAGTATTTCTTGGTAGTACTTTGTATAAATAAGCATATTAAAGCTATTTTTAGGCATAAAAAAACCTAGAAGACTCTAGGTTTTTATATTCAATCTAATGATTAAGCAGATAAGTTAAAGAACATTGCTGCAATCAAAATAATGACACCGAGCACAATACGGTACCAAGCAAATACACGTAGAGTGTGACGTTCAACAAAAAGTACCAGTGCCTTGACTACAAATAAAGCTGCAATAAATGCTGCAACGAAACCAACACCAATATTAATCATATTGTCTGAGGTCAACACATCAGCATTTTTAATTAAGTCAAATGTAGCAGCACCTAACATGGTCGGCATTGCAAGGAAGAACGAAAACTCTGTTGCAGCTTTACGTGATAAACCTGCAAACATCCCGCCTACAATTGTCGCACCTGAACGAGAAGTTCCTGGAATCATCGCAACACATTGAGCAAGGCCGACTAAAAGTGCCTGCTTAAACGTGATTTTTGTCGCATCTAATGTTTTATGCTCAAACTGTTTAGATTCAACCCAGAAAATAATGAGTGCACCGACAATGAGGGCAATCGCAACCACAATTGGGCTAAACAAAACGCTTTTAATAAAATCGACGGCTAAAACACCAATAATCACTGCTGGGAAAAAAGCAATTAATACACTAAAAGCGAAATGACGCGACTCTACATCGCCACTAAAGAAGCCTTTAATCAAGTTAATAATTTTTTGTCGATATAACCAGCACACTGCCAAAATAGCACCTAACTGGATCACTACTTCGAATACACGACCACCATCTGAATGGAAATCGATAATATGACCAAATAAAATCAAATGGCCAGTACTGGAAATTGGTAAAAATTCAGTTAAACCTTCAACAAACCCTAGAAATAGTGCTTTTATAACTTCAAAATTTTCCATCACTTGCTCAAAAAGTTAATCACTAGAAAGGTCTAAAAATTTGTTTTATATCATGGATAAGCCAACCCTTTGGCCTAACTCATGTTCAATATCAGATCATTTCTAGCATTTTGGTTATTGCCTTTAATTAAAGGCCGATTATTTAAAGTGCAATAATGTATCACATCATTATGACAAACTTAGGTTAACTATCGTAAAAAGATAAAATCTAATCAATAACAAATCGTCTTCTAGTTATAAATAAAAGCTCTCACGCTCAAGCAATCCAACAAACCATCTAAAAACATCAAATAAACATGATATTATTTCAAGCATATGTCATTTATATTTAAAATTTAAACAGAATGAAAAATACTAAAATCAACGCACGTCATTTGATTATCGATCTCTTTCTTTCCTCTGCGTACCCTCAGCTTACGATTAAACAAATTTTGGTGGCTGCCAAACTGTTTAACTTAAGTGAAAACGGTATTCGAGTTGCGACAACCCGTTTATTAAATGAAGGTATGATCGAAAGCGTAGAACGGGGAATCTATCAACTTTCACCTTCTACGAAAGATTGGGCAAAAGTAATTCTCAATCGTAAAACTGGTATTAAACAAACTAAAGAATGGCAGCAACATTATCTTACTGTGTTTACAGGCACACTGGGTCGTATAGACCGAACTGCTCTTAAAAAACGTGAACGTGTACTGCGTCAATTTGGTTTTAAAGAATTAGAAACAGGTATTTACATCCGCCCAGACAATTTAGCTTATAGTTTTGAAAAAACCTGTGAGGAGCTTGTTTTAGCTGGACTAGAGAAAGAAGCAAAAATTTGTATTATTCAGCATTTCGAGCCATCAACGCTTAAGCAAATTTTTTCTTTATGGGATACCAAACAACTCGAAAAAAATTATGAAATGTATAGTCGAGATATCACACACTGGCTTGAAAACTATACTCATCTCTCCTTAAATGATGCTGCAGTTAAAGCCCTTCTTTTAGGTAGGGAAACGATTGCTTTACTCATGAATGATCCCCTATTACCAGCACCATTTGTAAATGAGTCTGCGCGTAATCAATTTGCTCGAGATGTACAACAGTTAGACGCGATCGGTCAAAAACTTTGGAAAAAAATATATGAACAAGAATTAAATCTATAGTCATCTGATTTATTTTTTTACAAACAAATATTTCATTTTTTAAATTTTTATGACTATAGTTGTAATATAAAATATAGATACCGAACTCTAATTTGGGAGAATAAAAATGAATACACAGGTGAGTGTTACGGACCTATTTAGTAGAGAAGAAATACAAGAGCTTACAGAACCTTCAGATATCTATGGTGCTTGGGCTGTTGCTAGCACATGGGCTGTTATTGGCGGAACATTCGCTAGCTTAATCATGATGTGGGATTACTTACCGAGTTGGGGTAAATTATTAGCATGTATGCTTGCCTTAGCAATCTTGGCAGGCCGTCAGTTATGTCTCGCAATTTTAATGCACGACGCGTCTCACAAAAGTCTATTCAAAAATAAGAAAATAAATGATTTCGTAGGTGAATGGCTATGCGCCCGCCCCATCTGGAATGATCTTCAAAAATATCGTGTACACCATGTTCGTCACCATGCAAAAACATCTACTCCAGATGACCCAGATCTTTCTTTAGTTGCTGGCTTTCCTGTTAGTAAAAAGTCTCTGACTCGTAAATTCTTACGCGACTTAACAGGTATGACTGGCTTAAAGTTTAGCTTAGGTCGAGTTTTAATGGATCTGGATGTCATGAAATGGACTGTTGCTAATGATCAAATCTGGTTAGACCGCAGTCATAAAAATTTTGCTGACTATGCAAAGAGTATTGCAAAAAACAGTACAGGCGCTATTGCAACCAATCTGGCACTTTATGGTGTTCTAAAAGTATTTGGTCAGCAACGTTTTTATTGGTTATGGCCTCTGGCTTATTTAACCCCATTCCCACTTTTTTTACGTATTCGCTCTATGGCAGAACATGCTGGAATGCAAACCAGCAATACTGCTTTAACCAATACTCGAACAACACGAGCTGGGTGGATCGCGAGAAGTTTTGTTGCACCAATCCACGTAAACTACCATATGGAACATCATTTAATGGCTTCTGTGCCATATTTTAAATTACCGCGTATGCACAAAGTACTAAGAGAACGTGGTCATGTTCCAGTCCCGCCTAGCTATTTTGAAGTGATTCATTCACTTTCATCAAAACAAGAATCATCAACTTAATGCATATTTTAGAAGACCACTTTCAAATTTGTGGTCTTCTAGATTATTCAAGTATCTCTAAATTTTTTAGTTTTAACTGAGTTTGATAATACTTCGGTGTCACTCCCATCCAGCGTTTAAAAGCGCGGGTGAAATGAGATGTATCTGCATAACCTAAACTTAAGGCCACAGTTTCAATTGATGTTGAACTATTTTCTAAAAGATTATGCGCATGTTCTTTTCGAGTTAAATCAACTAATGCTGAAAAACTTGTATTCTCAGTTGCCAAATAACGCTGTAGGCTCCGTTCTGACATATTCATCATATGAGCGACTTGCTTAACTTTTAACATTTCCCCCTGACTATTCATCAATAATTTTTTAATTACGTGGCTAATTTCTGCTTTCCATCCGCTGCGTAACTTCAATTTATCTATATCTTTTTTACACTGTGCTTTCAGTAAAGGTGCAAGCATCGGGTCGGCCGTTAGGATAGGCTGCGATAAATATTCTTTTGGAAAAATCCAGGCATTATGTTTTTCATTAAATGAACAATTTACACCCAATTCGTCTTTTAGTTTTGTAAAACTGACGGGTTCAGACATATTTAACTTAACGGTACCTAAAGAAGATAATCCTGTTAGATGCTTCGCGATTTGAACAAAACCTAATAACAAAAAAATAGTAGCATCTGGACTCAACTGAAAAGCTTTCAATGGCTGGCGTATAGACCAGTAAATATAATCTTGTTCTTGTTTTAACTCTGGCTTAAATGCATCACAACGTGATCCAATAAATTGTTCAAGTGTTTTTAGGGCTTCTTCTAAATTGGCACAGACCATGGCCGCCATACCCACCGAACCATAACAAGATGCTTTCATTTCCAAAGCCAAATAACCCGCTAATGCTGGCTCATGAGTGAGTTCAATAGCGCGTTCAAGAAGTTTGTTTAAAGCATTAAATTCAACATACCAATAGGGTTTGGTTAATTGTTCTAATGTTATACTACTTCCATTTAGAAGCTGATCACCAGAGATATTCCAGCGCTTAACCATATCGACTAATAAATTAATATAAGTTCCAGGTAATTCTGGATTCATGCGTGGTCCATTAGCAATCATAATTGTGGCGTCAAATGGTAAAAACTGTCAGTTCATGAACTATGCCACGTTTTTAAATTGATGCATAGTTGTTCAAAATAGAATCCAGTGAATCGCACTAGACAACACAATTTCTGAAAAGAATACAGGTCACCTTATGAATATCCTGATTGTTCATGCTCATCCAGAGTCACAGTCTTTTACAGCTTCATTAAAAACAACAGCTCAGCAAACCTTTAAAAAGTTGGGTCATCATGTAGAAGTTTCTGACTTGTATGCAATGCAGTTCAACCCTGTAGCTTCTAAAGAGGATTTTTTAGAACTCAATCAGCCCGACTATTTCAACTACGCATTAGAACAACGTAATGCCATCAAGCAAAACCTTTTAGCATCTGATATTCAAGCGGAAATTGAAAAGGTAAAACGAGCAGATTTGATCATTTTAAACTTTCCTCTTTACTGGACCTCTGTCCCAGCCATTTTAAAAGGATGGATTGATCGCGTATTCGTTTCAGGACTTTTTTATGGCGGAAAGCGCTTTTATAACCATGGCGGTATGGCGGGTAAAAAAGCGATGCTCTGTTTAACACTGGGCGGTAGAATGCATATGTTTGGCGAGAACTCTATTCACGGACCAATAGAACATTATCTATCACCTATTCAACGCGGTACCTTAGCTTATACTGGCTTTGAAGTTCTTCCACCATTCATTGCCTATCATGTACCTTATATTAGCCAAGAAGCACGAGAAACCATTCTTGAGGACTATATAACGTACCTTACTCACCTCGACCAGCTCGAACCTTTAAAGTTTCCCAAACTTGAAGAATTTGATGAAAAGTTATATCCCCTTTAATGCTATGTTTTAGCTCTAAAAGTAGAATAACCAGACCTATTTTTCATTTTTGGTTATTCTTTTAAGTTATAGAGAATTAGAAGTAGTCATTAAACCGCCCTAAAAATTGATCAAATGGTCAAAAAATTTGCTCAATTTTCACTTGTTATTTAGGAATATAAAACTTAATCAATAATATACACATGTAAAAAAACTAGACTTATCCAGTAAAGATGATAACTAATACTCAATTCATAACCAATCAATTCATATTTTTACAAAAAAATCTTTGACCATTTTTTTCGAATTTATGACAAAAATGTCATAAAAACAAAGCTTATTACTAATAGATAAAAAATATAAATATCAGTTATTTAAATTGGTTTATTAATGTAAATATTCCTTCATAATTCATCCTTTATTGACTTTTTTTGTATAAAAAGTGAGTACTCTTCAGTTCATATAACAGATTTACTCTTAGTGTAATTATGCTATTTTTGTTACATGGAGTTATCAAAGCTTTGAAACTTGTAATTAAAAGCTTTGAAGGCAACACAGTTTAAACGGTTTAACTCTGTTACTTTTAAAAAAATGTCTTGAAGTTCAAGGAAAGATTAAAATGAAATTAAAACATCTGAGCACTGCAATGATTTTAGCAACGCTGCCTGCAACTGGGGTTTTTGCGGCAGCTTTGGATCGCTCTGGACAATCGATGTCCGCATTTTTACAACCGAATAACTACTTCGAAGCAGGTATCACTATTTTAGATCCAACTGTAGAGGGTAAAGAAGCTGGGGTAAGTGCAACACGTCGTAATATTGACGATATGGGTAATGATTATTATTTCCCAAATGCCGCACTAAAATTACAACTCAACGATAAGTTTTCTTTTGGTTTACTTTACGACCAACCATTTGGAGCGGATGCTGAGTACAGTGGTCAGAATGTCTTTGTTTCTGACCCGTCTAATACTATTTTAGCTCCAGCAGCATTAGATACTATCCGTACAAATACTATTAATACAACTTTTAATAATTTAACAGCAAATCAACGTGTTGGCGCAGCTCTTCAAGCACAAGGGGTTAATTTATCTACTCCAGCAGGTCAAGCACAATTTGCAGCAACGCTAAATGCCTACAATAACGACCCAACGACTAAAGCAGTTATTGATGCTGGTGTAAAACAAGGCGTTGCAGCACAAGTAGATGCAGGTTTAAAGCGAGTCAACGGTTTGCTTGGAACTGGTAATACAAAAGTTAAAGTTGATACTCAAAACTTATCTTTTGTGTTTGGTTTCCAACCAACTCAAAACTGGAATATCTACGCGGGTGGTGTTTATCAAACGATCAAAGGAAATGTAAGTTTACGCGGGCAAGCTTATAGTATTTATAACGGTTATGATGCCGACATTAAAGAAACAGGTGGAGCGGGTTGGTTAGCTGGTGTTGCATATCAAATTCCTGAAATTGCACTTAAAGCTTCTTTAACTTATCGTTCTGAAATTGATCATGACGTAAATATTCGCGAAAAAATCCCTACTCTTCCAGCTTTATCACTTTTAGGACAAGATGCAGCTGCTGCTGCAATTGCGAATAGTTCAGCTGATACAACAATCACGACACCTCAATCAGTAAACTTTGATTTCCAAACAGGTATCATGGCAAATACTGTTGCATTTGCTAACGTACGTTGGGTGAACTGGAAAGATTTCGCGATTCAACCATACAAATTTGGCCAACTTTCACAAGTTGTTGGTCCTCTCGTTGGTCGTCCAAATGGTTTTAACTTAGTTGAATATTCAGACGATCAATGGACAGTGAATGCTGGTGTAGGCCGTAAACTTAACGATAAATGGGCAGGTAATGTCTCTGTAGGTTGGGATTCTGGCGCAGGTAACCCTGTAACTACATTAGGCCCAACAGAAGGTTACTGGAACGTAGGTGTAGGTGTTCAATATAGCCCTACTCCACAAACATTTATTGCTGGTGGTGTGAAATACTTCTGGTTAGGTGATGCTAAAGCACAAACTGGTGCCCAAGCTGGTAGCGATCAATATGTTGCAGAGTTCTCTGACAACAACGCGATCGCGTATGGTTTAAAACTTGGCTATAAATTCTAAGTTTCAAACTCATTCATATAAAAAAGGCGCTTAAAGCGCCTTTTTTATTGTCTATTCTTAAGCGGGAATATTACGCTGCGAAACTGAACGGATTGCTTCTTTCAACGCATCATAGCCATTAATTGCTGGGAACTGTGGAAACTCAGCTATGACATTTGCAGGTGCATCAAACAAGAAGCCATGGTCGGCTTCACCAAGCATCGTTGTATCGTTATAAGAGTCACCAGCAGCAATTACACGGAAATTTAAGCCATGAAGCGCTTTAACTGACTCACGCTTTTGATCTGGTTGGCGTAGTTTATAGGCCGTAATCATGCCATTTTCGTCAGTCTCTAATTTATGACAGAAAATTGTTGGCCAACCTAATTGCTTCATCAAAGGATGAGCAAACTCATAGAAAGTATCGGACAAAATCACCAGTTGGAAATGATTGCTCACCCATTCAACAAACTCTTTGGCGCCTGGTAGCGGTCCCATCTCGGCAATGACTTCTTGAATGTCGTTTAGGCCTAAACCGTGTTGTTTTAAAATATTCAGACGCTGAGTCATTAAAACATCATAATCTGGAATATCACGAGTTGTTGCTTCTAGTTCTTTAATCCCTGTTTTTTTTGCGAAATTGATCCAGATTTCAGGAACTAAAACCCCTTCAAGATCTAGGCATACGATTTCCATGAATGCTTCCAACGTTGGTTAAAAATTGCTGTATCATACCATTAAGATTTTCAGATTTGCGCTGTTATTGATCAAATCAATTTTATTCATAAGGATCGAAATTAAAGTGCTAAGCAATTTATTCGCTATCCTTTAGAATATTTTTCATAACTCAATGCGCCCAAGCCTTTTGCCAGGAACACCCATGACCGTTATTCCGACTATTGATATCGTTGATGCTCTCGCAGCTGAATATGCAGCTAAAAGCCCACGTGAGATTTTAGAACTTGCATTAAGCCAACAAGGTGAAATCGCAATTTCTTTCTCTGGAGCAGAAGATGTAGTCTTAATTGATATGGCTTCACGTTTGGGTAAGCCGTTCCGTGTCTTTAGTCTCGACACTGGTCGACTACATGCCGAAACTTATCAATTTATTGAAACTGTGCGTAAGCATTACAATATTAATATCGAGATTTGCTTTCCTGAATCTGAAGCTGTGCAAAGCATGGTGAATGAAAAAGGCTTATTTAGTTTCTTTAAAGATGGTCATCAAGAATGTTGTGGTATTCGAAAAGTTCAACCTTTACGTAAGAAACTTGCAACTTTAGATGGCTGGATTACAGGTCAACGTAAAGACCAAAGTCCTGGTACCCGTACGGAAATTCCTGTAGTACAAGCTGATGCTGGTTTCTCAGGCCCAGGCAAGCAACTCATTAAATATAACCCACTTGCGAACTGGTCTAGCGCCGATGTGTGGAGTTACATCCGTATGATGGAAATTCCATACAACCCTCTACACGAGCGTGGTTTTGTTTCTATTGGCTGTGAACCATGTACACGTCCAGTACTTCCGAACCAACATGAACGTGAAGGACGCTGGTGGTGGGAAGAAGCAACGCAAAAAGAATGTGGCTTACATGCAGGCAACTTAAAAAAATAGTCTGGTATAAAAAAACCACTGATGAATCAGTGGTTTTTTTTACAGTTATATCTCGTACACAAAGTCATATTTAATCTGTAATAAACGCTATATACTAAATTTTACGGTTCTATAATTCTAATAAGAGCTCAGTTAAGGGCTTCTTAGAAAAAAGCATGAGGCACAACGAGTTATGCGTCCATTACACCCTATTGATTTTATTTTTCTATCACTAGAAAAACGACAACAACCGATGCATGTTGGCGGATTGTTTTTATTTGAAATTCCTGAAAATGCCCCTGAAACTTTTGTTCGTGATTTAGTAGAAGAAATTCGCCAATCAAAAAGTATTCCTGTCCCGCCCTTTAATAACCGCTTGAATGGCTTATTTTGGGATGAAGATGAAGAGTTCGATATCGATCACCATTTCCGTCATATTGCCCTGCCTCACCCTGGTCGCATCCGTGAATTACTGGTGTATATTTCGCAGCAACACAGCTCTTTAATTGACCGAGCAAAACCGCTTTGGACGTGCGACATTATTGAAGGAATCGAAGGTAATCGTTTCGCGATGTACTTTAAGATTCATCATGCCATGGTAGATGGCGTTGCGGGTATGCGTTTAATTGAAAAGTCTCTATCTAAGACCCCACAAGAAAAACATGTAGTTCCCCTTTGGTGTGTAGAAAGTAAAAGAACAAAACGCTTAAAAGTACCAAAGCCGAGTACCAGTAAAATCAAAAGTATTTTAGGAGGCATCAAGTCACAGCTTGAAGTTACTCCGAAAGTCATGCATGAGTTAGCACAAACCATTTTTAAAGAAATGGGGAAAAATCCTGACTACGTTTCGACTTTTCAAGCTCCAGTTTCAATTTTAAATCAGCGTGTAAGCGCTTCACGTCGTTTTGCAGCCCAATCTTTCGAGTTAAGTCGCCTTAGAAAGATTTCTAAAGCGCTTGGTGTGACTATCAATGACGTCGTACTTGCTGTGTGTTCAGGTGCCCTACGTGAATACCTGATTAGCCATAACAGCTTGCCTAAAAAGCCTCTTATTGCGATGGTGCCCGCTTCACTACGCACAGATGATTCTGACATGAGTAACCGCATTACGATGATTCTAGCGAATTTGGGGACCCATAAAGACCAACCTCTAGAACGACTCGAAATTATTCGTCGTAGTATGCAAAATTCAAAGCAACGCTTTAGCCGCATGACTGCAAACGAGATTTTAAACTATAGCGCTGTGGTTTACGGTCCAGCAGGTCTAAACATCATGTCTGGGATGCTTCCTAAGCGTCAGGCATTCAATTTGGTCATTTCCAATGTACCAGGCCCACGTGAGCCACTTTATTGGAATGGTGCGAAATTAGATGCGCTCTACCCTGCTTCTATTGTCATGGATGGACAAGCACTCAATATTACGATGACGAGCTATTTAGATAAGCTTGAGGTAGGTTTAACAGCATGTCGAAATGCTTTACCTAAAATGCAAAACCTTTTAACTCATCTTGAAGATGAGATTCAACGTTTTGAAGAAATTATTGAAGAGAAACATCTGAAACATCATTCAGCGAGTTAAAAAATTAAGGGGCTTTGAATTGGCCCCTTATTTTTTGATTGTGCGGCACTGGTTAAGCAACTGATGACATACTGAGCGAATCATTGCAGTTGTGATCGGTACTTCTTTACCTTGGTCATTCAACATATAGCAGCTATTTACTGGCGTGCTTTCTAAAACATGTTTAAGACCGTTGCTAATTAAGTTTTCACTTACATTCATGGGTTATACCTCTTATTGTTTGCTAAGACGTTTTAAATGGGGAGAACGTCTAGGGCTACTGTACGTAAGTAGTATTTAAAATTCATGAATGAAAGTAAAATTTCAGTTGTAACAAGGATTAAGCGATATCTTGTTACAACTTTAACTTAAAATGATATCGTATTGCTCTTGCGTATATAAATTTTCGACCTGAAATTTAATAACTCTGTTGATAAAGTGCTCTAAATCAGCCACTGCAGGGGCTTCTGCAGTTAATAATCGGTCAATCACAGAAGGATGTGCAACAACAGTAAAGCCACTCGTTGACTCAAATGCACGCGTATATCGTAATATCTCTCGAAATATTTCGTAACACACTGTCTCCGCTGTTTTGACAAAACCACGCCCCTGACACGTTGGGCACGACTCACATAACAAGTGTTCTAACGATTCACGTGTACGTTTACGTGTCATTTCGACTAAGCCAAGTTCAGACACTTGTGTGATTTTGGTTTTGGCATGATCACGTTCAAGCATTTTTTCAAATTGGCGCATCACCTCTTCACGGTGAATCACTTCTTGCATGTCAATAAAATCAATAATGATAATACCACCTAGATTTCGCAATCTAAGCTGACGTGCAATGACTTGAGTCGCTTCCATATTGGTCTTAAAAACAGTGTCTTCAAGACTACGACCACCGACATAAGAGCCTGTATTGACATCAATCGTAGTCATAGCCTCAGTCTGGTCAATCATTAAATAACCACCAGACTTTAAAGCAACACGTGTTTGTAGCGCTTTTTGAATATCTTCTTCGACGTTGTAGAGATCAAATAACGGGCGCTCACCTGGGTAATGAATCAGGCGACTTTGCATATTCGGAACAAATTCATCTACAAACTCACGTAGTTTGCCGTGAATCTCTCTCGAATCGACATAAATCTTTGCAGTTTCTTCACTGGCCAAATCACGAATAATTCGTTGTGGGAGTGGTAATTCTTCAAAAATTAAAGAAGGAACTGCGACATCAACTTGTTTACGCTGAATATATTCCCATAGCTTACTGAGATAACACATATCTTGAGCAATCTCAGCATCATCTACACCTTCTGCAGCAGTACGAACAATCACACTACCAGGTAGATTATGCTCTGCCTGAATACCTTCTATGATATTACGTAAGCGCTCACGCTCTTCTTCAGATTCGATACGCTGTGAAACACCAATATGGTTACCATATGGCATAAGAACTAAATAGCGAGAAGGAATTGAAAGATCTGTACTCAGGCGAGCGCCTTTCGTACCAAGCATATCTTTCATAACCTGAACGGTTAAAATTTGCCCCGGATGAAGTAATTCAAAAACATTAGGTGTTGGCTGTGAACGAGGCCAAACCATATCATTAATATGCAAAAAGGCTGTTCTAGATAAGCCGATATCAACAAAAGCTGCTTGCATGCCTGGAAGCACACGGACAACTTTACCTTTGTAGATATTGCCGACAAGTCCTCGTTTCACTGTACGTTCAACATACAGCTCATTAACAGTTCCATTTTCGATTAATGCCACCCGACACTCCATAGGTGTGACATTAATAAGTAGTTCTTCTGACATACATAAACTCAAAGCATTATAAAATTTTTATTAAAGAGTCAGAGGGACTGTTAATGTAGCTTTGTCCACTATTCATCGACAATGCAATTCAATCAAGAATTATCAACAACCCCTTATGTCTTCACTCTTTTGAATAACTGTGAAAATTCGTACAAAGGAAGCCCTACCACATTACTATAACTTCCTTGAATTTTGGGAATATATTGCGAAGCAATTCCTTGAATTGCATATGCACCGGCCTTCCCTACAGGTTCTCCTGTGGCCCAATAGTCTTCCATATCTTGCGTAGTCATTGATGCAAACTCAACTTGTGTTTGCACCACTTCACTCAAGATTTGCTGCTGTGTCGCAATACAAATTCCGGAAAACACATCATGCCAACGGCCAGATAATAGTTTCCAAATTTCAAAAGCATGCTGTTTTGAGTCAGGTTTACCAATAATCTGACCATCAAGCCCAAGACTTGTATCGGCAGCAATAACAATTGAATCTGGAAAAATATTTAATACGGCTTGAGCTTTTTCTTTTGCCAAACGCTCAACATATTGATGAACCAGCTCACCGTCATGAACAGATTCATCAATATCAGGGCTATAAACTTCAAAATTTAAGCCCAGCTGTTGTAAAAGCTCTCTGCGACGCGGAGAACTGGAAGCTAAAATTAAATGCGCCATTTTGCTAAACAATAGTAAACAACAGGCCAAGTTAAGATGCTTGTTATTAACGGTTGCCAATGACGAGCAATCGAGAAATGAATGCCCCCCATCGTTTGGGTTACCCACATAAATGCCAAGTGCGCAATAATCACTAAAATGGCAATCGTCCATAAATTAACGAAAGTTAAAATCCGACGTTCACGTATTAAAAAGCGGGTAACAAAGGTAACAATAACAAAACTTAAGGCATTTAAGCCCAAAGGTGCATCGAGCAAAAGGTCTGTAAAAATTCCCATGCCAAATGCAAACCACACCCCACACCATGTTGGTTGGCAAACGACCCAAAACAACATGATCATAAGCATGAACAATGGACGCCAGCCAGAAATATCGTAGGAAAGCGGGTAAACCATGAGCACAGAACCCACGATAACGGAAAGAATAATTCCCCATAGTGGATCTTTACGCTTCTCACGTTTCAATTTAGCGATCGGCATAGGGTTGCTCCTTCGCTAATGAGTCAGAGAAAAGCACAACCACGTGATGTCCTGTTGCAAGTTGAGCAGCTGGAGTAATATCAATTTCAGCAAATTCACCTGAATTATGGCGACGGATTTTAGCAACCGTACCCACTGCATAGCCTGCTGGGAAATGCTCACCTAAGCCTGAACTTAATACTTTATCACCGACCTGAATATTTGCACTGGTTGGAACATATTCCATTTTCAAACGACCTAAATCGCCAGTTCCCGAAACAATCGCACGCATACCTGTACGCTCTAAACGAACAGAGAGTGAATGCTCTTTGTCAGAAAGTAACATCACACGTGAACTATGAGGATATACATTAATGATTTGCCCCATAATCCCTTTATCATCCAGAACCGTTTGACCAACCTTAAGGTGATCCATTGAACCACGGTTAATAATGATAATGTGACGTAGCGGATCGGCATCTGTTCCAATTACTTCAGCAATTTCCATACGACCATCAATAATTAATGGTGTATCAAGTAAGCCGCGTAATCGGGTATTTTCAGCAGACAGTTCTGACAGCTTCTGCAAACGAACCTGAGCCTGCAACAGCTCGGCCTGCATTGCAGTGTTTTCACGGCGCAGTTGTGTTTCAGATTTAGTTTGTTGATTCAGCCATTCTCTCGACAGTACCGGATAGCTTGCAAGCGCATAAATTGGATTATATGCAGCGTACAAGACATCCCTTGCTGGCTGAATTACATAAGGCATGCGCCAATCAAAGAACAGCACAACCAAGCATGTAATGACCGCAATAATGAACGAGCGGAAAGATGGCGGCTGTCTTGAAAAAATATTCGGTTGCACCGCCTAATCCTTAAACTTAACCGACGAAAAGCATGTCATGGTTCGGGTTGTCGAAGAATTCTAATACTTTACCACCACCACGGGTCACACAAGTAAGAGGATCTTCAGCAACAACAACTGGTAAACCAGTTTCTTGCGCTAATAATTTGTCGAGGTTACGAAGTAACGCACCACCACCTGTCAACACAATACCACGCTCAGCAATATCAGAAGAAAGTTCAGGAGGAGTTTGTTCAAGAGCAGATTTCACCGCGCTTACAATGCTTTGTAACGGATCAGAAATCGCTTGAGTAATTTCATCAGAAGTGACAGTAATTGCACGAGGTACACCTTCTGCAAGGTTACGACCACGTACTTCAATTTCTAATGTCGTACCATCAGAAACAGCCATACCTACTTCTTTTTTAATGATTTCTGCTGTGGTTTCACCAATTACGCAACCGTGAGCTTTACGAACATAGTTAATGATTTGCTCATCAAATACATCGCCACCAATACGTAAAGAGTCGGCATAGACACAACCTTGCAATGAAATAATTGCAATTTCAGTTGTACCACCACCAACATCCACAACCATAGAACCACATGCTTGTTCAACTGGCATACCAGCACCAATTGCAGCAGCCATTGGCTCTTCAATTAAGCGCACATCACGGGCACCCGCATTAAATACGGCTTCACGAATTGCACGGCGCTCGACCAAAGTTGATTTACATGGTACACATACAACTACACGAGGTGCTGGTGGGAACAAACGTTTTTCGTGAACTTTACCAATGAACTGATTCAGCATGGTTTCAGTCACTTCAAAGTCTGCAATTACACCGTCTTTCATTGGACGAATTGCAGAAATATTTGCAGGCGTACGGCCTAACATTTGTTTCGCATCCAGCCCTACAGCAGCAACAATTTTTTGTGAACCACTGTGACGAATTGCCACAACTGTTGGTTCATTTAATATAATGCCGCGGCCTGGTGCATAAATAAGTGTATTTGCTGTACCTAAATCAATGGCTAGATCCGGCGAAAACAAGCCAATTAGTCGTTTTAGAATCACGGTTCGTTCTCAGTTAAACTTTCATGTGGATGCAAGGTGGCAACTTTAAACTAAATGTGATGATTTGAACAAGTCAATCGCTTATTATAACGCACGATATTTTGAAAATTTTTAATACTGATTAGGTGATGTTATGTCTACATCGGATGCACAGCATTCAGCAGATTTAAATGCACAAACAGTTTCAGCAATCGCCAATCTTGCTCGATTGTCGCTCAATGATACGCAATCTGCTGAATATGCTCAAAGTCTAAATAAAATTTTAGGCATGATGGAAACCTTAAAAGGCATTGATACGGAAGGCGTAGAACCTTTGAAGAGTCCTTTTGACAATCCTCAACCTTTACGTGCTGATGTGGTAACGGAAAGCAATCATCGAGATGAATACCAAGCTGTTGCACCTGCAACTCAAGATGGTTTGTATCTTGTTCCTCGCGTGATTGAATAACTTTTAGTCAATTAATCCATCTTCCCAATTTTGAATGTAAAGAAATTTTACTCATGACTGATTTACATCGCTTATCAATTCGTGAACTTGCTGAAGGCTTAAGCCAAGCGAAGTTTTCATCTCGCGAATTGACTGAACACTATTTAAAACGTATTGCTAAAATTGACCCACTGGTAAAAAGCTACGTGACGGTTACTCCTGAGCAAGCGCTTGCTGAAGCCGACGCAGCCGATGCAGCTTTAAAAGCGGGTAATGCAACCGCTTTAACGGGTATTCCACTTGCTCATAAAGATATCTTTTGTACCAAAGGCATTAAAACCACTGCGGGTTCAAAAATATTAGACAACTTCATTTCTCCTTACGATGCAACTGTTGTTGAAAAAACTAAAGCAGCTGGTCTTGTCACTTTAGGTAAAGTGAACATGGATGAGTTTGCGATGGGTTCAACTTCTGAAAGCTCGTATGTTGGCGCAACAAGTAACCCATGGGCGCTTGACCACGTTCCTGGTGGTTCATCAGGTGGTTCTGCTGCGGCTGTAGCAGCTGATTTAGCACCATTCGCTACAGGTACTGACACAGGTGGGTCAATTCGCCAACCTGCTTCTTTCTGTGGCTTAACAGGCTTAAAACCAACCTATGGTCGTGTATCTCGCTTCGGGATCATTGCTTATGCATCATCTTTAGATCAAGCAGGTCCAATGGCACGCTCTGCTGAAGACTGTGCTTACCTGATGAATGTAATCGCAGGTCACGATGCAAAAGACTCAACTTCGGTTAAAAAAGAAGTTGATGACTACGTTGTAAACTTGAATAACACATCTGTAAAAGGTTTACGTATTGGTATTCCTAAACAGTACTTTAACGTTGCAGGCTTAGATGCTGACGTAAAAGCACGTGTTGAAGAGTCTTTGAAAAAGCTTGAAGAAATGGGTGCAACACTTGTTGAGATTGACCTCAACATGACTGAAGCTTACGTACCAACGTATTACCTCATCGCGCCAGCAGAAGCTTCTTCTAACTTGTCTCGTTACGATGGCGTTCGTTACGGCTACCGCTGTGAAAACCCAGCAGACTTGATGGATCTTTACAAACGCTCTCGTTCAGAAGGTTTCGGTCCAGAAGTGCAACGTCGTATTTTGATTGGTACATACGCGCTTTCTGCGGGTTATTACGATGCTTACTATGTAAAAGCACAAAAAGTACGTCGTTTAATTCAACAAGACTTCTTAAAAGCATTTGAAAATGTAGATGTGATTGCTGCTCCTGCTGCGCCAACAACTGCATATAAAATTGGTGCGAACTTAAGCCCAACAGAAATGTATTTAGGCGATATTTATACACTTGCAGTGAACTTGGCAGGCTTACCAGCGATTAATGCTCCTGTTGGTTTTGATAAAGACAGCTTACCTGTAGGCTTACAATTAATTGGTAACTACTGGTCAGAATCACAATTGTTGTCGATTGTTCATCAATACCAACAAAACACCGATTTCCATACTCAACGTGCGGCAATTGCTGAGGAGAATGCATAATGGCTGAAGCTCAAAAGTTGAAATTGATTGACGGTTGGGAAGTCGTTATTGGTATCGAGATTCACACTCAGCTTGCAACCAATTCTAAAATTTTCTCAGGTTCATCGACTGAATTTGGTCAAGACCCAAATACACAAGCGAGCCTTGTAGACTTGGCGATGCCAGGTGTACTCCCTGTTTTGAATGAAAAAGTAGTTGATCTTGCAATTCGCTTTGGTTTGGGTATCGATGCCTACATCGACCAAGCTTCTGTATTTGCACGTAAAAACTACTTCTACCCTGACTCACCAAAAGGCTATCAAATTAGCCAAATGGATAACCCGATTGTGGGCTTGGGTCACATCGACATTCAACTTGAAGATGGTACGACTAAACGTATTGGTGTAACTCGTGCTCACCTTGAAGAAGATGCGGGTAAATCTGTACATGACCAATTTGAAGGCATGTCTGGCATTGACTTAAACCGTGCCGGTACTCCTTTGCTTGAAATCGTTTCTGAACCGGACATGCGCTCGGTTGAAGAAGCTGTTGCTTATATTAAAGCGATTCACACACTAGTACGTTGGTTAGGTATTTCTGACGGTAACATGGCAGAAGGTTCATTCCGTGCCGACTGTAACGTGTCTTTACGTCGCCCTGGTCAACCGTTTGGTACACGCTGTGAGCTTAAAAACCTCAACTCATTCCGTTTCATTGAGCAAGCGATCAATGTTGAAATTGAACGCCAAATGGAAATTTTAGAATACGGCGGAAGTATCGACCAAGAAACACGTTTGTTCGATCCAAACAAAATGGAAACGCGCTCTATGCGTTCTAAAGAAGAAGCGAACGATTACCGCTACTTCCCAGATCCAGATTTGTTACCAGTGATTATTGCAGATGAGCAAATCGAAGCGGCTCGTGCTGCACTCCCAGAGCTTCCTGCTGCTCGCCGTGCACGCTTTATTGCAGACTTTGGTGTAACTGAGTACGATGCTCACGTACTTACGCTCTCACGCGAAATGGCAGACTTCTATGAGGCTGTTGTAGCTGCTGCTGGCGGTGCGAAGCAAGGTAAAGTATCGGCAAACTGGGTAATGGGCGAATTCTCAGGTGCTTTAAACAAAGCGGGCTTAGACTTAGCAGACTCTCCTGTTTCTGCTGAACAACTTGGCGGCATGATTGCACGTATTGTTGACAACACCATTAGCGGTAAAATTGCTAAACAAGTCTTTGGCT
The DNA here is from genome assembly GCF_044538495.1 of Acinetobacter sp. ABJ_C4_1. Lineage (NCBI taxonomy): Bacteria > Pseudomonadati > Pseudomonadota > Gammaproteobacteria > Moraxellales > Moraxellaceae > Acinetobacter > Acinetobacter sp. ABJ_C4_1. The sequence goes on from NZ_JBIUCQ010000010.1 coordinate 100,347, forward strand.
TTATGTGGGAATCGGAAGGTAAATCTGCCGACGACATTATTGCGGAAAAAGGCTTAAAGCAAGAAACCGACACAGGTGCAATTGAAGCGATCATTAAAGAAGTGCTTGCAGCCAATGAAAAAATGGTTGAAGAGTACAAGTCTGGTAAAGAGAAAGCCTTTAACGGTCTTGTTGGTCAAGTCATGAAAGCTTCTAAGGGTAAAGCTAACCCTGCTCAAGTAAATGAATTAATGAAAAAATTGATTGGTTAAACTAATCTATTTTTTAGAAAAACCCGCTTTAGAGCGGGTTTTCTTTTGAAATAACAAGTGAACATTCATTTCTTTGTATCTGATTTAAAGAAATATCATGGAAATATTTTTGATAATCCACTTGAGTTCTACTTTTGCAGTTGAAAGTCATAAATCTTTCTACATTAGATGGACCTAATGCATCTACCATCCCAGCCCCAAATTCCAGATAATGATAACTTGTTCTGACTATTCGATCATGAAAAATATTAGAAAACTGTCTATCATCTCTCATAATAATTTTCAGCTCTGAAAAGCACTCATAATATTTTGAATTAGCCGATAAGATATCTTTTAAAAGTTGTTTAACATTTTCTTGAGTTAAGTCCTTATTACTAGACACAATTAGAAAATTATTAATATACAAGTCATTATCAGACAAATATTTAAATACCTTTTTTAAGGCAGTTGTGCCTATTGTAGGATCATATGCAGAACTGAAATCATTTTTAAATAGATATCTATCAACAATTGTTAATTCTTTCGTATATTTAAAAATATTTTTCAATCTATTAAAGATTTGCTGATTATTTTCCCTATAATCAATTTGTTTAATAGAGTAAATTCTTGACCATTCAAAATTTTTTGAGCGCTTAATATACTGATAATCCAATATTTCACTATCGTTATTCAATGTGGAAATATCAATATTCTCATTGATTAATTGATAATTTTCCGAGCTTAACAATAATGTTTCAGCATAATTAAAAACCTCTAACAACTTTTCCAAATCATTATTACTTAAAGAAAAGTCAGAAACAATATCTTTATCAATAATATATTTTGGAAAATATGTGAGTGCTGTTGTCCACCGCTTTTGATATTTTACTGGAAAATCTTGTTTTATCTTTTTTGTCAATTCTAATATTTGAGTTTTATCAGAAAACAATAAAATACCAAAACGCTCCCAATCTTCAATTAAAGCATCACTAATTAAAAGATTATTCTTAAAATTTGGACAATTAAAAATTTCCTTATCAAAAATAAATGGTGTAATCACAGATGATTATCCTCTAAAGGATTTCCACCAAACATTTCATCAAGTCTTTCTTCAAAGAATCCATTCGGCCAACTAACCTTAAAATCACCATCTTCATCTAAAGGAATAGTAATTGTTCTTACCCCATATTCAGTAGGATCAACATAAATAATAGATATATCTTGAGGATTAATAATTTTATGGCGAACAAGCCTTTGAAATCTAAGCAACAATGCCTCACTATGAGTCTCAATAATCCACTGATTAGCTTGTGAAGACTTAATATCTTTAGCAAAAAAATTAGCTAAATTAGCTTGTAATTTCGGATGAAGGTGAATTTCGGGTTGTTCGATACAAATAGAAGCTTTTTCTTTTACTAAACCTTCAATAATAATTGGTAAAACTTGTCCAATTCCAAAACCGACATCAACTAATGTAGTAGTAACATCATTATTAGTATTCCTTAATACAATTGATGCAGTGTCACCAATAATTGCATTTTGTAATTTTGGTACATTTATTTCATAATTAATACCAAAGCTATGAAGAACCTCATTTACTCCTTTTACATATTTATCATCAAGTGTTAAAAAGGATAAAAAATTCTCCCCATTTTGCCCCACACTACTATTAACTAAACCATCTAACTGATAAACCCTTTTCGGATGTGGCCTTAATGGACCAATATATGAGATATTATTTAATAAAGTAAAAAGTTTTCGATCACCCATATTCAAATAACGACTAATTCCATCAACTACACCATTTTGATAATAGTGTACAAATCTCTTGATTTCATCATCTTGCAACAAATTACTTGCATCAGCTTCCGATCTACTAATTCGTAAAGGTAGTAAGTTATTTTTTCTTGAAAAACTTATTTTTTTTACATGCTTTTCAATATCTTCATCTGTTGTAGGTCTTTTATTTTCCAACAATTCATTAATGTCTTGCAAAAACTTACTTGACTTTATAATTTTTTTTATTATTTTTTTATCAAAATTAATACCATATATACTTACTCCTTCTTTCGTAATTTTTTTAGGTTTAAAAGATATATTATAATAAAGATCATTCAATGATTTTAAATGTGTTTCATCTAAGTAAGAAATATTATAATCTTTATTGTATGAGTACTTAAATGAATACTCAAAATTATCCACATCAATTTTAAATTTAATATTTTTCTCACCGTCATGTTTATTTACAACTGAAAGATAACTACCCAATTCAAAATACTTATTATTACTTTTTAAAGAGTTTGAACTTAATAAACTTTCCTTAAGGACTAGTAAGGACTGAATAATCGATGATTTACCAGATGAGTTTGGCCCATAAATTAATGTAATTGGTGCAAATTCTAAATCTGTTTTTTCTGAAAAAACTTTAAAATTTTCTATTGAATAATTTGTAATCATTATAAATCCACCTCATTTATATTGTATAAAATTATAACTGAAAATCAAATTATTAGAAACATTAACAAATTTAATTTTTTTAAATTTTTCATAAAAAACAAAAAACAAATCTACTTTTAACTTTTAAAATACTCTCTTGTGTATGCTCAATATTTAAACAGACTTCAAAATACCAATTTAAAATAAATCATAAGTTTTAATTAAATAAAAGTGAAGACTATTGCTCTATCAGCACTCCCAACTGATTCTAAAACTCTGATGTTAAAAATGTAATCACTAATTTCTTTCAGTTAATATAACGTAATACGCTCTTATAACTGCTGGATCTTTAGCAATCTTTTCACCAACACTTTGGTCTAACTGTTAGAAAGTGCCCAACTGTCCTCATGCCGTCACACCCAAATAAAAATTAATCATTTGATTTTATTACTTAAATGATAATTTTCCGATCAATCGAGGCTTTTTTATATCTCTTACGAAGCACCCTTCGACGAAAGAATGCACTTTTTGCTAAAAAACATACTTTCATTGTGCTAATTTAAATTAAGAATTTAGATAACTTATATTTAAAGAAGAGGGATAAATCATGTCTAAAAAGATTTTAATGTTGGTCGGTGACTATGCCGAAGATTATGAAACTATGGTTCCTTTTCAGTTCTTAACTGGTTTAGGTTATACCGTGCATGCTGTTTGCCCAAATAAAAAGAATGGCGATCATATTGCAACTGCGATTCATGATTTTGAAGGCGAGCAAACTTATAGCGAAAAACGTGGCCACAACTTCGCGATTAACTATGATTTTAATGCCGTTAATACCGAAGACTATGTAGGTCTAGTTATTCCGGGTGGTCGTGCACCAGAGTATTTACGCATGAATGAACGTGTTGTCGAAATTGTACGTGAATTCGATAGAGTTAAAAAACCAATTGCAGCTGTATGTCACGGTGCTCAGTTACTCGCTGCAGCAGACATTTTAAAAGGCCGCCTCTGCTCAGCTTATCCAGCATGTGCTGTCGAAGTAAAACTCGCAGGTGGTCAATACGCAGACCTAGCTGTAACTGATGCTGTTACAGATGGACATTTAGTAACTGCACCAGCTTGGCCTGCACATCCAGCTTGGTTAGCACAGTTTGTGAAAGTTTTAGGTGCTAAAATTACTATCTAAATAGATCTATTCATCCCAATTAAAATAAAACCTGCTATTTAATAGCAGGTTTTATTACTAAGGTAGAAAACTAGATTTTTTATCTTGTAATTCCCAGCTTATTCCAAATTTCTGGTGTTAAAAACGTTGTCACCAATTTGTTTAGGTCAATATAGCGCAGTGTGCCCTGCAACTGCTGTTTAACGGCTGGGTCTTTAACAATATCTTCACCAGCACTTTGACCTAACTGTTGGAAAGCTTCACCAACTGCCTTCACGCCTTCTGCCTTAATCACAGCTTTAGTTTGGGTAGAACATTGCTCCACAATCACCCGTTGTAAAACCTGAGCCAGTTTTTGATCTAACTGATCTTTTTGCTCAGGCGTTACATTACTAAATGCTTTTAGATCGGGATGAGCTGCTAAAGCCGTAAATGTCCACTGAAGCACTGTAGTTTTATCTGAAGCTGTTGTCGCTTTAACAAGACAATCACTGAGCTGATCGACCGTTGGACCCGCCATTGCAATTTGTGTTGTGCCTAGTACAGCCGCCGCCACACATATTGAACGACTCAGATGTGAAAACTTATGGCGAGCAATAGCGTAAAGATGACGTGACATAGGTCTAGCTCCAATAAACAATCTGTTCTTTTTATCACAGAGTCACCAAAGTTACCTGTTATGACTCTGTAACTGTAAAATACTTACTTTACGACTGATTCAATACGATCAAGCTCCCACACCCCACCTGCGGCCAAGCCTTTGCACATACCCGTCCACATATCCTTAGTATGCACAAAACTCTTGCCATCCCAGACCCATTCTTCACTTGCCCAACAATCTCCAATACCTCGTCCCTTTTGAGAACTGCTGATCATACCGCTATCGAAATCTGAAGCGGACTCGGTCACAAACGTTGCCTTACCATTTAAAGACTCATCGAGTACCCAAGCTCCATACCCTTCGTTATAAGCCCCTCTCCAACACAATGTAGTCGCCAGAACTTTTTGATTGGTTAATTTATATAGGTCAATTTCTTGTGGTTCAGCTCCATCACTATTACCGCCATAAACGCCTTCACAAAAGCCGTCTTCTTTCGGATTCGGTTTAGCTGCCATCAGGCTACGGTATATTGTTTGGTACTGTTTATTTTTTGGCTGTAAAGTTAAGTAAGGTTTAGTTGCCGTTTTAATACGTTTTACAACTAGTTTTGGTTCAGGCATCAGCACTTGATTTTCATTGGCACTGCCCTTTTTGACTAAAGCACCAACGGTCCCAATACGCTTCTGAAAATCATCCATTTTTAATAACACAGCAGTCATACCAGCATCAGAAATTTTCCATTCATGTTGCGCATTTTTAAATACAATTTCAGTTTTCTGTTTAGACTGCTGCAGTACAGCATTGGCTTGTGAACTAGTTAATTTACCCATAATTGGCAGCTCAGTACCATCTACAGCCACAAGCCCTAAGTCTTTGCCATTGATATAAAAATGGATATTTTTAAGCTGATTTGCAGGCATGCTTTGTTCATAGTCAGACAAAGCAAACTCAACTTGCACAGGTTGTTTTGGCCCTGCTTTACGCGTTATTAAAATTGAAGCTGGATTATCACCATTGTCTTCATTTTGATAGCCAGCAGCCTTACAAGTACCCGTATTACTACAATAGATTTCCCACTCTTGATGAGAAAATGAAATGCCTTTAATATCTTGAGCAAAACTATAAGAACTTATTGCTGCTAAACAGCAAATTGAAAGTATATTTTTCATTTTTCCATATCTCTATAAATCTGTTTTTATTATGAAATTAAAAACAGTTTTCAATTTTGAACTACCTTATAGTTTAAAAGAATATGTTAGATTTATATAAGATTTTAAATTGATTACTTTCTAAAAATGAAAAAATTAAATTTTTTATTATGCACGGCATTGGTAAGTCTCACTTCAACTGCTTATGCAGAAGTAAAAAGCTTTACTCCTCTTTTTCCAAAGTTTGATAGCTCTGATGCAACCCGCAAAGCAGATAATCAGTTCTACAAGCTTGGAGAAGCAAATTTTTTAAACGGCGTTACAGTCCCTTTTTATGGCGTTACTGCACAAAACCCAATGGAGGATGGTTTACTTAAAGATTTTGAAAAATGCACACCTAAAAGCTGCAATTTTAATTTTAAACTCGATACTCAACATGCTAAGCAACTCAAGCTTCTCGCATTACCTGAAATAGGATTAGTACTGGTTCCACGTAACTGGCAAGATGTAGAAGCAAATGCAGGTGCGAATGGAACTGGTTTTGCTTTAGCAATGAGTCCAGATCAAAAACAAGCGATAGAGCTTTATGACTCTTCTTTTTGCGTTGGGTGTGGATTACCAAATGCAACGCTTTATTTTCCTGAACTGTTAAAAGAAAGTGTTGAAGATGATTTTGGCGGATTCAAAGACCCAAAAAAACTCATTAACATCGTTCATCCCTCAAAAAAAGTGGCTTTTTTTAGTTATCAAATTCCACAAGTGAACAATAAAACGCATGGTATTGCCAAATATTATGATGAGGACACGTTCAACTACAAAGAGATTCAAGTCACCTTAGATAAATCTCAGCAATCATTAGTTGGTCCTATTCTTAATTTTTATAATGCAACTCATTAAATATTTGTACCTATAAAAAAACCCGCTTTCGCGGGTTTTCATTTATTTATGCAATATCGATTCAAAAGCTTTTAAACGCTTGTAAATCGAAAGTAACTCAATAATGGTTTTCCATGAACTAATTAAATATTGGAATGATTCACGAACCTTATCAAATACACCACCAATTTGGTTAATTAAGCCTAACGTCATCTTCCCGCTCGCAATTGCAGGGAATAAGACCACTAGACTATATAAAATGTCTAATTGCTTATACCAAGTTGCTACCAAGTTAAAGTAAGCATAATGAAAATAGAGACGGAAATAGTTTGTACGGACTCGACTGAAAAGCTCTTTTAAAGTAGCTGGTTTTGCACGGTCGATATGATCTTCACCATAAACCAATTCTTTACGATAAGCTGCTTCTACTTTTTGATTGTTAAATTGTAGACCAGGTAATTTAATACCAACCACCATTAATAAAATGGTACCGAAAGCAGCCCATACAATTGCAGCCCATACTAGAGAATGTTCTAATTCACCAACAATTGGTAAAACAGGAACGTGTTTAGAGAGCTGAAATAAAATAGGTAAAAATGCAATTAAAATCATCACAGCTTTTACCAGTTCAACACCTAAGTCTTCCATAATAGTCGCGAAACGCATGGTGTCTTCTTGTACACGCTGCGAAGCACCTTCAATATGGCGAAGCTTTTCCCAATGTTCCGTATAGTATTCATTCATTGCCGTACGCCAACGAAATACATAGTGACTTGTAAAAAAAGCATTAATAACAGCTAAGGTTACAGCGACCATTGCAATATAAAGAAAAACTAGAGTTTCACTGTATAGTGCAGAGAGATCTCCACCTCCATCAGAAAGCATTTTTTGAATTAAGTCCCAAAACGGTACATACCATGCATTAATGGCAACACTGACCTGAACACCAAACCAGATGTTAAATAGAATAAAAGCAGAACCCCAAATGGACCATCTTTGCCAAGGATTATTGGAAACAATTTTCCAAAAACCAGCAAACAATGCTGTAGAGACTAAAAACCAGACATAAAACCATAAGAAAGTTGGAGACCAAAAACGGCTAACACCAACAGGTAATTGAGCTTGATGATAGCCTTGAGCAAAGCCGATAAAAGTTCCCCAAGTGTTTCCACCTGTGTACCAGAGCACCATATTTAGTGCGATCCAAATAACCGCCGATATAAAAAAATATCGTGGTGACGGAAAAAACGATTTGAACATTGAGTGTTGTTATCCCTATATTTCTTCAAATTTGCAATGAAGAGAATACTAAAACCTAAACCTTAAAATTGTGAAGGGCAAAGTTTAGAGAATTGTCAGTTTTTCCCATTTCATTGAAGGATTTGATCGTTTTTTTGTAAATTCATCCTTTTTGCAATTTAATCCATTTAAATTGCTTTGTATATGACTCCCTTAAGAGCCATATACGGCTTTTATATCATAGCGATATCTGTGTTTAAATCTCTTCTTTACGAACAATATAGCCTTCGAGCTGCATAGCCTGAATTAAAGGTTCAAGATCTGGAGCACTTTTTAACTCGACATCAACACTGACCGCACTTTCTTTAGCACGGCTTGTTGCTGCAAAGCGTTCATGGCGCAGTTCATAAATATTACCGCCTTGCTCTGCAATAATCGCGGTTAAACGCGCTAAGGCACCTGGATTATCTGGTAATTCAACACGAATACGAACCATACGTCCTGTACGCGTTAAATGACGCTGCAATACGGAAACCATCACTCGTGTATCAATATTACCCCCAGATAAAACAACCCCGACTTTATGACCTAAAAATAGATCTGGTCGAGACATAATTGCAGCGATACCTGTCGCCCCTGCTCCTTCGCACACTGTTTTCTCAATGTTAAGTAACAGCGCAATCGCTTCTTCAATCATGTCTTCAGTGACAACAACAATGTCATCAACATATTCTTTAGCGACTTGAGTCGTCAGCTCACCCGGAGTTTTAACCGCAATACCTTCAGCTACTGTTGAGCCCAATGAAACCGCAATTTGATAGTTACAAAGCAATTTCGCCATGCTTGGGTAAACCACCGATTGAACCCCGATGACCTTAATTTTAGGATTTATCGATTTTGCTGCAATCGCAATACCGGAAATGAGACCACCACCACCAATAGGTACTACCAATATGTCCAAGTCAGGTACGGCACCTAGCATTTCAAGCGCGATAGTACCTTGACCAGCAATAATTTCAGCATCGTCAAAAGGATGAATAATGGTTAATGATTCTTCTTGAGCAACACGGTGCATTTCAGCAGCAGCTTCAGAAAAGTCTTGTCCATGCAAAATAACGCGTGCGCCGTATTCACGTACTCGTTGTACCTTCACATTAGGAGTCGATTTAGGCATGACAATAGTGGCTGTTACGCCTGTGCGCTGAGCATGATAAGCAACCCCTTGTGCATGGTTACCCGCTGAAGCAGCGATTACACCATGTTGCTTTTCTTGTTCAGATAAACTCAAAAGTTTATTCAATGCGCCTCTTTCTTTAAAAGAAGCCGTAAATTGTAGATTTTCAAATTTCAGCCACATTTCTGCCCCTAGGGTTTTAGAAATGGTTTCTGAAAAAACAAAAGGTGTTTTAACCACTAAACCATCTAAACGCTCTGCAGCGGCATGTATATCTTCTAATGTTGGAAACTCATGTTTTACCTGTTGCTGAATCATCTAATTAATCGGCCTCAATATGTTACAAATCAATTATTTTTTTGAAAATAGCATGAATTTCTCATATCTGTCATGAGTAGTTTTCAGCATAGCTCCACTATACAAAAATTTTTGTCAGTACATACAAATCTTTTATTTTTCAACAGAAAAGCCCTTCTCGGGCTTTTATTTAATTTTCATATACTTGCTTATAATTTATTTTGACTGGGCACTTAAACCATCGGTAGAAAGATTCTGTTCAGCTATTTTTTCATCAATCGCAAACTGAATATCAGACAGTTTTGCATTTGCTGCATCTATACCGGCTCTCATCGTTGCTTCACGGCCTTTCACATCAAAAATATGGGCTTTTTCTCTTAAATCTGGTTGAATCACGACATCTGCATATTGAAGTTCTTCAGCAGCTAAACGCCCTTGCATAATATTAATATTCTGGTTAAAGAGCCCCCATACATTCGAGGTTTCCGTATAAATCGGTTGAGCCAAAATATCCACTGCAATAATAACATCAGCACCTAAGTCACGAGCTACTTCAACAGGTACCGGACTCACTAAACCGCCATCTACATATTCAGATTTACCAATTTTAGTGGGTATAAACATACTTGGAATTGAAGCAGATGCTCTAACAGCTTGCCCAGTATTGCCATAGTTAAATACAGTTTTTGTGCCATGCTTGAGCTCTGTTGCAACCACATACATCGGTATTTTCATTTTTTCGAGCGGCAAGTTATTTACTTGTTGGTTTACATAGTCTTCAACTTTTTTGCCATCAAAAAAACCTTTTAAACCGATACTAATGTCACGAACATCGGCCGCTTTCATTTTCAAGGCGGTATCGCGCAGTTCATCAGGTGTTTTTCCACTCGCATAAATTGCCCCAACAATACTGCCTGCACTAGTTCCAACAATAAAATCCGGACGAATACCATGCTGCTCTAAAACTTCAATCACGCCGATATGTGCATAACCTCGGGCGCCACCACTACCTAACACCAACGCAACAACTGGTTTTTTATGTTGTTTCTTGAGCTGGGCAAAAGGCTGATCAACAAAACGTGAGTATGCCTCTGCCGTTTGCGGTTTTAAGGCAGACAAGTGTGAGGTGGTCTGGCATCCTGCCAACACCATAGAAAGTCCGAGAACCCACAATTTAAGCTGTTTCATGGCCCATCTTTGCACTATGACGTTAATTTTCGAATTGCAATTTTAGTTGCTCGTTTTGTGAAAAGCTGTAGTGAATTTATTTAATTTGTCATGTTTAAATTTTATACTCAAGTGTTTTTATGCATCATAAAAAAAGCCCCTTATTGCTAAGGGGCTTTTTTGAAAATTACCAAATATCTGAATCGACTTTTTTCTTCAACTCTGGATATTTATTAATTTTAAATTCTGGTTCTTTAATACCTTGTTTTAATTGCTCACGGTAGTCTTTCAACAAAGTACGAGCTACAGGCGTTAAAAGTAAAATTGCGATTAAGTTAATAGTCGCCATGATACCCATAAACAAGTCAGCCATTGACCAAACGAGTGGCACACTACCAATTGCACCGAAGTACACCATCACCAATACAAAAATACGGAAGATGAACATAACTTTCGGGTTGTTATTAATGAACTGTACGTTACTTTCTGCATAAGCATAGTTACCTAATACAGCAGAATAACAGAACAAGAATAATAGAACTGCTAGGAAGTCAGATCCCCAGTGTCCAACTTGAGTCTCTAATGCACGTTGAGTTAATTCAACACCAACAAAGCCTGCGTCTTGGTATACACCAGAAACTAAAATAATGATTGCCGTACTTGTACATACAATAAATGTATCTACGAATACACCAAGCATTTGTACTAAACCTTGGTTTACAGGATGTTTTACATCAGACGCAGCAGCTGCGTTTGGTGCAGACCCCATACCTGCTTCGTTTGAGAACAAACCACGTTTAATACCTTGCATCATTGCCATTGATACGGCAGCACCAAAGAAACCACCTGCTGCAGCATTGAAATGGAAAGCTTCAGTTACAATAAGTTTTAACACATCAGGTAAAATCGCATAGTTGCTTAATGCAATATATAACGCAACAGATAGGTAAAGACCTGCTTTTAAAGGTACGAACATTTCTGCAAATTTAGCGATACGTTTAATACCACCAAAAATTGCCAACGCAACCATAACGACAAGCGCAAGACCAACCCAAGAGATTTCTAAATCAACGCCACCTAAATGAGCAATAAGATTGGCTTTGTCCCAACCCCATGCATGCGAAGATGCATTAGCAATCGCATTGATTTGTACTGAGTTAAATACAAAACCGTAAGTAAAGATTAATGCTAGTGCGAAAACCACACCAAAGGTTTTACTACGTAAACCTTGAGTAATATAGTAAGCCGGTCCACCACGGAATTGTTTGCTCTTGCTGTCTCGAACTTTAAATAGCTGAGCAAGTGTAGACTCAATAAAAGCCGAGCTCATACCAAGAACAGCTGTTACCCACATCCAGAACACTGCACCAGGACCACCAATTGCGATAGCGATTGCTACACCAGCAATGTTACCTACCCCAACACGGCTCGCAAGACCTGTTACAAATGCTTGGAAAGGTGTAAGGCCATGCTCATCTTCGCCTTCTGTACGACTGCTTTTCATGACACGAATACTTTGCAAGAACATGCGAATTTGCACTGCACCTGTTAAGACCGTATAAAAAATACCGACAGCCAGCAAGAAAATAACTAGGAAATCCCATAAAGGGTCATTAAAAAATTTTACCCACGACATCAATGTCGCATTGAGTTGTTCATTCATACTCGGTCCGCTTACGTTCTTGCTAATGTGCTATTAGCACAAGCCAAAATACTGCAATAAACAAAAAAGCCCCTAGCAATAGGGACTTTTTCAGTACATTTAAGAAAAAACTTTTAATGTCAATTGATTAGCAATTATCGTCACAAGTTTAAGCAACATGGTGCCCAGCACTAATCCTTTGAAGGTCGCATGAGAGAAAGCATCCTTCAAATAAAATGAATTCATCGCATCACTGAACATAACCCCATTTGGGTGAACAGTATGCATCGACTCGGCTACAAACTTGGAAACTAACAAATGACCACCGCTAAATCAGCTCGCTTAATGATTCCCATCAATTAATCGAGTTACAAAAAATCTGGATTTAAGCCAATAAGCATATTTACATATACTTTTGAGCGAATGTCTAAACTGCATATAAATTTCAAAGACTGTAACAAGCGATCGCTATGACGCGACTATCTGAGCCCCTTTCTTTGCAATGAAAGAAGAGTGCATTGAGATGTGTACCAAGCTGTTGTATTTTTTGTGGCTTAGTCGTTGCGTGAGTTAAGTTCATTTTCATGGTTGCAATGGTAATCGCCAATCCTTGTTTCATGAACTGCTTGTTGATGAGCGGTAAACTCATGTAAAGCTCCTTATACCTCGTGTATTTCTCCACTTCTGCATAAAATCCTTTTTGTAAAAGTATTTTATTATGCAGCTACTACTTTTTCCTAACGTGAGTATGGAGAAATCATACTTGCGTAAAAAATCGGTATTATGCAGAAATTTAAACTTTTGTGTATGTTTTTCATTAAAATTTTATATAAAAATTGGTCGAATTTTATACAAAATCATCCGTTTTGTACTGTTTTTAAACATATTATACCTTTTTTCTAGTTGAATATTTTTCGCTCATCCACTGTTATACTTTTATTTTTATAACTGACGAAGTCACACTATTTTGTCTATTAGAATAGAAAGTGGCATATTCGAATTATCATTGATTAGACATTATGTCTAAACGAATCGACTCATCATACATGTAAGGATATCTCTTTTCTAATATTTTTTGCTTATAAATGCATCAGTTTCAACATATGAAATTAGACTTCTATAAAGCAGTCAATATTAAAAGAAAAGATCAGGAGTACTTATGAATCTGGAACAAGTCCGCCTTGTTGACGAAGCCATTACCTCTCGACACTCTGTTCGTGCTTTTTTAAATACTCCAATTGAGTCCAAAGTCATTAAAGACATCTTAAAAGTCGCAAGTCGAGCACCTTCTGGAACCAATACTCAACCATGGAAAGTCTATGTAGTGACAGGGCAAAAACGTGATGAAATGGTAGAGCGCGTTTGTGCAGCACAAGTTGAGATTTCTAAAAATCCAGAACTTGCGGAACAATATAAAGAAACCTTTGCCTATTACCCTGAAAAATGGGTTTCACCCTTTATTGACCGTCGCCGCGAAAATGGTTGGGGACTTTATGGTCTACTAGAGATTAAAAAGGGTGAAAAAGAAAAAATGGCTGCACAGCAGTTACGTAATTTCAAACTGTTTGATGCACCAGTCGGGATTTTCTTTACAGTCAATAAAGCAATGGGAATTGGTTCAAAAATGGATATCGCCATGATGATTCAAAATGTCATGGTCGCTGCTAAAGCACGTGGTTTAGATACATGTCCACAGGCAGCTTGGAATCATTTCCACCCAATAGTTCTAGATATTTTGGGCGCAGCAGATGATGAAGAGCTGGTATGTGCAGTTGCATTAGGCCATGCCGATCCTGCACACATTGTAAATACATTTATTACACCTAGAGAACCTGTAGAGAATTTCGCTGTCTTTCTAAATTAAGAATTTCTGAAAACCCCTCTCTTAAAATTATGAGAGAGGTTTACTTTTTGCCTGTTGTGCTGCTTTTAAAACAAGGATGAAACCACTTAAAGTAAATAGTACCATCATCACTCCCATATTGAGTGATGCAGACCAAACTAGAAAGTTAAGCAGCACTCCCCCCAGCAAACCACAAGCAAATTGCATGCTTCCCATGATTGCACTGGCTGTTCCTGCTCGTGCGCCTTGCTTTGACATGGCAAGGGCCATGGCATTTGGTCCTGTTAAACCAATCCCTGAAATCGCTAAAAATAACCCGATCATTACAAACCATAAAGGTGCCGCAGGAATTAAACCAGCAATTAATACAATGCTTGCCCCCGTCACTTGTACCATTGAACCAGCTCTTAAACGTTTAGTGATTTCAACACGTGTTGTTAAGTGCTTGTTTAAAGATGACATCAACATAATGCCAAAAGCATTCAGTCCAAATACGTAAGCAAACTCTTGCTGATTTAGGCCATACTGGTCCATAAAAACAGCTGGAGCTGAACTGATATAGCAGAATAATGCAGCACCAGTTAAACACCCTGCGAACATAGGTAACCGGAAGCTCGCATCTTTGAAAATAGCACCATATAAGGTAACCACTTGATATAAAGATAACTTGAGCCTTTTATCAATTGCCAAAGTTTCTTTAAAAAAGAAATGTACGCATAACCAGCAGATTGCTCCAACAATTGAAAGTGCAATAAAAATCGCTTGCCACGGAAACCAGATTAAAATCCAAGCCCCAATCATTGGTGCCAAAATAGGTGCTAAACCCATCACGATCATCATGCTAGAAAAAGCTTGTGCCGAACCTTGAACATCTAACCGATCACGTATAGCAGCACGAGCCATAACGACACCCACACACCCACCTAAAGCCTGCAGAATACGGGCTGCTATCAGGCTCCATTCATTTGTAGCGAGCACGCAAAACAAGCTTGCAACTGCATACAACGCAAGCCCAAAATAAAGTGGTTTCTTTCTTCCAATACGGTCGCTTAAAGGCCCATATACCAATTGACCAATGGCTAAACCAAAAAAATAAGCAGGTAATGTGTTTGCCACCATTTGCGTACTCACCCCAAAATCATGGGCCATTTGAGGCAACGCTGGTAAGTACATATCAATGGATAATGGCCCTAAAGCCGTGAGTAAAGCGAGCAACATAATCCAGCCAATTGAATATTGACGCTGGGCTGTTTGTTCAGACATAACGATATTTCATTTTTCAATCATTTGCATACAGACAAGCTTACACTGTCTATCGTATGATTTGTGCAACATTGGTGTAGAAATACGCAAATCCTTTATCACTCAGGTTGATCAGCAAGGACTTCATTTGAAATCTTGGTTTAAACGCCTAAAAAGAGCGACTTATAACACATCATTTATGTATAACGTGCGGATGCTGATCGCCTTTTCAGGAACTGCATTCGTGCCTTATTTTCTAGGCCATCAACTAGCAACTATTCCTCTCACATTAGGTGTGGTCGCAGCTGGTTTAAGTGATATTGATGATCGCTTTTCAGTGCGTATCATGAATTTGATTTACACCTATATTGGTTTCTTCATTACCGCAGCTTCCGTACAATTACTTTTCCCTTATCCAATGCTTTTTGCGCTAGGACTAATCGCCTCTTGTATTGGTTGGATTTTACTAGGGTCATTAGGCCGCCGTTACGCAACAATCTCTTATGGATGTCTAGTTGTTTCGGTTTATACCATGCTCGGAGTCCATTTATTTGACCAGTGGTATATACAGCCAGCGCTTTTGGTCGCGGGTGCAGCATGGTACGGGCTTATTGCAACCATTAGCTTTTTATTATTTCCGGTTCGTCAGCTTCAAGACAAACTTGCCGCGTCTTATGCTTCACTAGGCGACTTTCTATTTGCTAAATCCAACCTGTTTGATGTTGATATGACTCCTGCGAGCTATCAGCAAAGCATGATTGATCTTTCATTAGAAAATGGCAAATTAATAACAATTTTTAATGATCTTAAAACCGCCCTTTTAACCCGTTTAAAAGGAGACCGTGGACAAAAAGGTACTCGCCGTAGCTTACATTATTACTTTGTTGCACAAGATATTCATGAACGTGCAGACTCTGCCCATATTGACTATCAAAAGTTAGCCAAAATTTTCCAGCACAGTGATATTTTATTTAGATTTCAGCGTATTTTGGCGATTCAGGGTAAAGCTTGCCAAGAGCTAAATGAATGCATTTTACAGCGCAAACCATATATCCATAACAAACGTTTTAAGCAGAGTTTTGAGAACTTGCGCTTATCTTTAGTAAAACTAAGAAATGATCAACAGTATGACTTATTGTGGGTAAATGCACTTTTTGCTTTATACCGAAATTTAAAGTCTATTGACTCACAATTACTCAACTTAGAAACGGAACAGCACATTCAGTCTGATAAAGTGAAACAGGCTGAAAACCAACTCAAAGATGATGATTTAAAGGGTTGGAATGATATTGTTATTCGAATTAAACAAAATCTAACACCTGAATCTGTGCTGTTTCGTCATGCCATTCGAGTATCGATTGTTCTGTTTATTGGATATGTATTTATTCAAACCACTCGAATCGAATATGGCTACTGGATTATGCTGACCGCACTATTTGTTAGCCAACCTAACTTTAACGCGACCAAACGTCGTTTACGTTTACGTATAGTTGGTACACTGGTCGGCATTATTGTCGGTCTTAGTGTGGTGTTTCTAGTCCCCTCTGTGGAAGGGCAATTAGTGATGCTGATCTTAAGCGGCGTACTATTTTTCGAGTTACGCAGTAAGCAATATGCCCAAGCAACCGCTTTCATTACAATTTTGGCATTAATTAACTTCAACTTAGATGGCTCGGCAGTCGCTGCGGCTATTCCTAGATTTGTTGATACATTAATTGGATGCGCTTTAGCATGGTTTGGTGTCACCTTTATTTGGCCTGACTGGAAGTTCCGCCGCCTACCGCGCAGTATTCGACGTTCCTTACAAGCACAATGTAATTATTTAGCGGAAGTGGTAAAGCAATACCATGAAGGACATAACCATGCGCTCAATTATCGTATTGTTCGCCGTGCCGCCCATAATACCGATGCTGAGGTCGCTTCACTAATTTCCACTTTAGCCACTGAGCCAGATTTTGACCCTACCCGTAAGTCAGATATATTTGAATTTCTATGTCTCAATCATACATTTTTAAGTTATATCGCAGCACTTGGAGCACATCGGGAAAAGATTCAAGATCAAGCGGTTCTTAAAGTTCTAGATCAAGCGTTAGACGACATACAAGGTGCGTTATTAAGAGATGAAATGCCTGATTTGACAGCACAAAATATGCTAAAAACGATACGTCAGCGTCTAAGCCAAAATGATGAAGATGACCAGAAATCACTCATTATTTTACAGCAGTTATCACTGATGCTGAGTGTTTTAAACCGATTTAGTATGTTGAAACAACGTCTAAGTCATGATCTTGATAATGATGCCAGCGAACTTGCTTCATTATAAAATTGACTCGGAATTTAGTATGAAATTGGCATAATATCCTTTCCTGACTTATGCCAATTAATGCTAAACTTAAAACAGTTTACAATTTGTTATTTGCACTATGACCGCGAAAACTTTATATGCTTATACGCTTCAGCCTGTTCCTTACGAGGTAACAGAAGCTGAACAACGTAATGCACAGCTTCTTATCTGGCGCAGCACCAATAAAATCAGCACAAAAATCTGGGCAATTATGGGCGTAATTTTAGCCCTTGCGATTTTAGGTCTTATTTTTATTAAGAACTACTCTACAGTGATTTGCTGGGTTGCCATTGTTGGTGTAGTGCTTTATTACCTTGGCCGCACATATGGTTTAGAATGGTACGTGAAGCGTAAGATGAATGAGTTTCCTGTACAGGAAATTAAAGGCATTCGCTTAGGTGTACAACCTCACGGTATCGTAATGCGCCAGCAAATGGGCTTACAAGAAGGCGTTGGAACTATTGGATGGAAAAACATCTATGAATGGTACAACACCCCTGACTTTATTTTAGTTAACTTTAAAGTAAAAGATCCTAAGGGCCAAGAACAGCAAGGCGCATATATCTTGCCTAAACGCATGGACTCTAAAAACTTTTCTTTCAATACAATTCGTCAGCATTTGAAAGAAACTGTAGGTGAACCAAAAACTTTATAAGTTCACCTCATTAAAAAGCCTCCTTTACAGGAGGTTTTTTATTATGCTAAAAATAAATGATAATGAAAATTAATATTATCTCCAAAATCCATACTATCTACTCAATCTTCGGCTATACTCCGTTACAAGATCTCCATCATATTCACATTTTTCGACCATGTTTAAAAAGTTTTTATTTCAAATTCATTGGTTTATGGGTATTAGTGCTGGCCTCATCTTATCAATTATGGGTGTTACAGGCGCAATTTATTCTTATGATCAACAAATTTTAAAATGGGTAAATACAGATAGTTATGTTGTACAGGCAGAAAGCTCACCCAAGCTTACCCCAGCTCAGCTTTATCAGCATTTCACAACAACCCAGCCTGAAATTAAAATTAATAGCATTACCCTAGCCAAAGATCCTACCGCCTCATCTGTTGTAAATATTGAAAAAGAAGGCGAACGACGTGGCTACAATATGATGGTTAACCCTTATACAGCACAGGTATTGCCTGATGTTAAAGGCCGCGAGTTACTTTTATTAATACAACAAATTCACCGTAACTTAACTGCTGGAGAGTTCGGTAAACAAATTACTGGTGCTTGTGCTCTCATGCTCATTTATTTTGTCTTGAGCGGATTATATTTACGTTGGCCAAAGAAACACTCTGCACGTCAATGGCTTGCTGTTAAACCCAAACTCAAAGGTCGAAATTTTATTTGGGATTTACACGCTGTTGTAGGCACATGGGTTATTGTTTTTTATCTTCTTTTTGCTTGTACAGGTTTATACTGGTCATATGACTGGTGGCGTAGTGGTATGTTCAAAGTATTAGGTGTAGAACAACCTAAAATGCAGGGACATGGCGGAGCTGGACGTAATAAAGACAAATCTTCTGAAGCTAAATTAGATAGCACTCAGCTAATTACTGCCCTCAACCAGACTTGGAGCGGTTTTAACAATAAAATCGGACGTGACTATTCAACTTTAACAGTAAATTTACCGAAAAAAGATGATGGAAAAGTAGAATTAACTTTTGTTGATGCAACACCACAACATGAACGTGCGCGTAACCAAGCTGTCTATAACTATAAAACTGCCCATATTGAAAAGATGGAGCTTTATGAAGATAAAAAGCTAAATCAAAAAATCATGAGCAGCATGTTACCCGTACACCGTGGTAGCTTCTTTGGACCAGTTTATCAATTTGTAGCAATGCTTGCGTCTTTAGCAATGCCTTTATTCTTTGTTACCGGATGGATGCTTTATCTAAAACGCCGCAAACAGAAAAAACTAACACAAGCTGCTCGCCAGTCTTTAGCTGGTCACTACATCGATCAAAATGCTAAACCTTGGTTAATTACTTATGCCACCCAGACAGGAGTTGCAGAGCAACTCGCATGGAGTACAGCAACTAGCTTACAAGAAGCCCATCAACCTGTTCAGGTTAAATCTATACAACAGTTAACTGAAGCAGATTTACAACAGCATGAACAAATTCTTTTTGTGATCAGTACTTATGGTACTGGAGAGGCACCAGATTTAGCTTCTAGTTTTGCTAAAAAGCTATTAAAAACGCAATTAGAGCTCAAACATCTCAGATATGCTGTGTTAGCTTTAGGCTCGAAAGAATATCCAGATACTTATTGTAGTTTTGGCCACACTGTAGATGCGTGGCTTAAAAACAATGGAGCTGAAGCCTACTTTGATACGATTGAAGTCGATAATGCAAATCCAGCACATATTCAAAACTGGAATCAAGCTCTTGTAAAAGCAACTAAATTAGATTTGCATGCTGTTAATCTTGAAAAAGTATTTGACACTTGGACATTACAACAACGTGATTTACTCAACCCAAATAGTCTAGGACAGCCTGCTTACAATATTGAACTTACTGCCAAGCATGAAGCTGTATGGCAAGCGGGAGATATTGCTGAAATACAACCAGGTAATAGTCCTGAACGTATTAATGAGTTTTTACAACACCACCATATTCTTAGAAATGCAGTAGTAGATTCGCTACAAATTTCTATTGAAAAGGCGCTTTGGAATAAAGATTTAACGGGTGAAATTGAACCGTTTGCCAATCTGGACCACTTATTAGAACAGCTCCCTACCCTACCAACGCGGGAATATTCAATTGCTAGCATCCCTTCTCAGCAAGTGCTTCGTTTGGTTGTTCGCCAACAATCCGATGAATCTGGTCATTTAGGGTTAGGATCTGGCTGGCTGACACAATACACAGAAATTAATCAGAGTATTGCATTACGTATTCGTACCAATGAATCTTTTCACTTGATCGATGATAATCGTCCAATTATCTGTATCGGCAATGGAACGGGAATCGCAGGTTTAATGAGTTTACTTCATACCCGAACTCGTCAGAACTATACTGAAAATTGGCTTATTTTTGGCGAACGCCAACGAGCTCATGATTTCTTCTATGCATCAACCATAGAAGCTTGGCAAACAATGGGAATGTTAAAGCGACTTGATTTGGCATTCTCACGTGATCAAGAACAACGTATATATGTTCAAGATCTAATAAGAGAAAGTACCGCGGAATTGGTCAACTGGATTGAGCGCGGTGCAGTTCTTTATGTTTGTGGAAGTATTGAAGGAATGGCTAGCGGAGTAGATCAAGCGCTTATTGATATTTTAGGTGAAGAACAAGTCGATGAGCTAAGACAACAAGGTCGTTATCGCCGTGATGTTTATTAAATTTCAATAAATAATAAAGCCGAGTAATAGCTAAAATGCTTTACTCGGCTTTTTATTGCAATCAGCATTGAATTAGTAATGATTTTGCATACACTGTCTGCAATTTAAATTGCAACTTTAAACACAATGCAAGTCAGTAAGTGGATTCGGATTTTCTTAGCTATCATTGGTTCGATTTTATTTTTGGACGGCTTATTTCTAGCTTTTCTAAATAAAATTCATGTAGGCACAATTGTTCCTTTAATCTTAGGGGCATTTTTTTGCCTCTATGCATTATTTTATTATCATCTGGAACGTTTTTTCTTTTACCACTATCGCCTGCATTCAGTTTGGCGTTTTGGATGGCTATGTTTTTGGATCTGGTTAATAGGCTTAGGCTATTTTTTTAATTTTATTAAAGAAAATAAAGATACAGGTCAAAATATTCCCGCTGTGAAGGCAATTATTGTTTTAGGTAGTGGTGTCGAAAATAGTCAACCTTCTGCCATTCTTGCAAAACGCCTTGATACAGCAGCCCCAGTTGCCCTTTCACAACCTCAAGCGAAAGTTGTTTTAACAGGTGGTTTAGACTTTTCAGAGAAAGAACCCGAAGCATTAGTCATGTCTCGTTACTTGGAACAACGTTTTCATATAGCAAAAGACCGAATGATTCTTGAAGACAAAAGCACAAGTACTGAACTTAACCTTAGAAACAGCAAACCACTACTTGAGCAAGCTCATATTAGTATTGATCAACCTATTGCGATTGTTACAAGTGACTTCCATACCCCACGAGCTGCAGCTATTGCAAAGAAACAAGGCTATACCCAGGTTTATACAGTTGCTGCTGAAACTCCTTTGGTCACACGCTATAACGCTTGGCTACGTGAATACTTTGCGTATGCGAGTGGCTGGATTCTAAACGAGTATTAATCTTGGTTTAGAAAGCTGCTATTGCTTTACGGTATGGCAGCTTTAGTTAAACCAGATAGTAATCATAATTTAAAGTAATAAAATCTGAACTTAAAAAATTAAGCATAGAAAGGATAGGTTTTGACTAACAATAGAAGAGATAAAATAGATAGATAAGAAATAGGAATAGCAAAAACGCCAAAAACACTAAATAAATTAGTGCATATTTTTTAAAACTTAAAAAATTATGGTGGGCGCTGACGGGATCGAACCGCCGACATTCTGCTTGTAAGGCAGACGCTCTACCAACTGAGCTAAGCGCCCTGATTGAAAAAGACAACAAACGAAGTCTTTATACATTACATCCTCTAGATCAGGGAATCAAGAGAATGGCGCAGCGGACGGGGCTCGAACCCGCGACCCCCGGCGTGACAGGCCGGTATTCTAACCAACTGAACTACCGCTGCACTTGCAATACTTTAAAAATAAAGTATGGTCACAAATTATGGTGGGCGCTGACGGGATCGAACCGCCGACATTCTGCTTGTAAGGCAGACGCTCTACCAACTGAGCTAAGCGCCCTGCAAAAGCGTTTTATAAAAGTGGCGCAGCGGACGGGGCTCGAACCCGCGACCCCCGGCGTGACAGGCCGGTATTCTAACCAACTGAACTACCGCTGCACTTTCACAATATCGCAATTGTGGGGTAAACGATGTTAAGTCTTAAGTGGCGCAGCGGACGGGGCTCGAACCCGCGACCCCCGGCGTGACAGGCCGGTATTCTAACCAACTGAACTACCGCTGCACTTGAGAGCATAACGTAAAGGCTTGGTGGGCGCTGACGGGATCGAACCGCCGACATTCTGCTTGTAAGGCAGACGCTCTACCAACTGAGCTAAGCGCCCTTAACGTCTTCATCGTTTGTGAGGTGCATTATAGAGAATCTTTAACAGGTGTCAAACGCTTTTCGACAACTTTTCAAAAAAATGCGAATGAATGATTAAAAATAAGTCATTATTAAGTAAAAAACAATTTTTTGTATTTTATTTAAGCACTTATTTTAATATTTTGATCATTCGACGAATAAAACAAGAATGTTTAAAATCATAATTTAGGTTAAAGATTGTTCAGACAAATAAACAAGAGCATCTTCAGGGACTAAATCAAACAATTCAATGATTTCATCATTACGCATTCGAATACATCCATGTGACATTGGAACACCCATCGGTTCTTTATCGGGTGTGCCATGAATATAGATATAACGTTGCATAGTGTCGTGCCCATCTCCTTTGTTAAAGCCCTCTTCTAAACCATCTAACCAAAGAATGCGCGACAATATCCAATCTCGTTCTGGAAATTGTGTAGCGAGTTCACTGCTATAGACTTCGCCTGTTGGCTTACGTGCAATAAAAACTGCATTTTTAGGTGACTGCATACCAAATTTCTGGGCAACACGATGCCATCCACGTGGAGTTTTTCCGGTATTTTCTTGTTCCCCTATTCCATTCTTACCTGTAGAAACCACGTAAAACTTATTATGTTTAGGGAGGCTTAAAGTTTGGTTTGCTAAATCGATAAGAATATCTGCATTTTCAAGTTTAAATTGGGACATGGAATTTCTTCTCTTATATAAACTCAACTCTATTTTGAGCTTTAATAAAAATTAATGGGAAACTTGTCATACATCGCAAGTAAAAGATTATTAATGCTCTTTTATCTACGCGCAGTTTCACTGCTTGTCTTGCGCCAAAATTAAAAGATTATCAATCTTCTTTTATCTACGCGCAGTTTCACTGCTTGTCTTGAGCCAAAATTAAAAGATTATCAATCTTTTAATTTTGGCTCAGGGCGTAGCCATAACCAAATTGCAACAACGAGCATGGTAGTATCAGTGAAAACTTTCACCCAAAATGGCGCAGAGGTAAACAACATTAAAATACCGCTTGCGGTCATCATAATGCTTGCAATCCATTTTGCCTTACGTGGTACCGTACCATTGGCTCGCCAGTCACGTAGAGTTGGTCCATATTTTGGATGATTTAATAGCCATGCATCCATCTGAGGCCATCCTTTTGAGGCAGCCCAAGCAGCCAGAATAAGAAACACTGTTGTCGGCATGCCTGGTAAAATTGCTCCAATAATACCAAGCGTGATAAAAATCACGACCAGAGTTCGCCAAAACAATGTTCGCATATATAAACCTTAAGCTATTGTTGATCGTAGTATAAAGTGTTTTTCTGGTATTGTTTTGTTGATCGACCATGAAATTGGGATGAATTATTTCGAGTACTAAACGTATGAATATTGCTTCAGTTAAAACATCCTATTTTGAGCCATGGCTACAGTTCAACCATCCAATGGTAAGGCAATTAGCATTTACTATTGCTAGTCCCAATTTACTTTGTCATCTTCCCCAAAGTCTCGCTATTCAGCATAACTTTCAATTACACCCTGATCAGATTTGGGAACAACATTTTCAGAACTATTTACCACGTTTAAAACAACTCGATGAAACACCAGAACCTTTACTTCAGTTTATGTCTCGGCTGAAAAGCACACGCTTAGGCTTACGTTTTGAAAATTTACTTTGGTTTTGGTTACAGGAAGATCAATATCATTCTTATCAGTTATTAGGTCATAGTATTCAAAAAATCGAGGGAGCTAAAACTTTAGGGGAACTCGATTTTTTAGTTTTAAATAAAGAAACTCAACAAGTTGAACATTGGGAAGTTGCCCTAAAATATTACTTGGGTGAAGGTCAATTAAATTTAGAACAGTGGATTGGCCTAAACAGAGAAGATACTTTGAGTAAAAAGCTTTATCACTTTACCGATAAGCAGTTTCAGTTTTCAGAAGCTTTAGGTTTTAAAGTTCAACAGCGTTTTGCTGTACTAAAAGGTCAGCTCTACCTTCCCTTAAATTCAGCTCAAGACCAATCGATTCCGGACTGGGTAAATTCAACCCGTCGTCTCGGATTTTGGGGAACAGTAATTCCTAATTCTAATTTTTATCGTCTAGAGAGACATGAATGGCTTTGTCCAAATAAACAAGCAAGTTCAAACACTGCTTATTGGTGGACTGACGGCTTATATTATAGAAACACTGAGAACACTCAGTTTTATATGTTTAGACATCCTCCTCTCTTAAGTCCTGGACTCGACAGCGACGAAAAAATGCCGCTTTACAAGTAGGTATAAGCTTATAGAAACAATTTATAACGTTTTTACTATTAAACAGTCATGTTTCTTTTTACGTTTGTTTTTTAATCTAAATTTACTTCATTATTAAATTTAAACGGAGAAAATGATGAAAAAAGTTTTAGTCGCGTCTGTAATGATCGCATTTGTATTAACTGGCTGTAATACGTTCAAGGGTTTTGGTAAAGATGTCTCTAAAGCTGGTGATGCTGTAACTAACACCGCACAAAAAACTGAAAATAAAATGTAAGTTATGCAGAACCTTTAAAAACCTTATCACTACGATAAGGTTTTTTTATTTTTAAATACCCAACCTTCAGAGATTCGCCTATTATATCGGACTATATTTCACCTACTCATCATGTAGTTTCCGGTATGAACCACTCAGACACTCTCTCGCTTAGTTTAGAACTTTTACAACAGCCTTCTGTTACTCCTATTGATCATACTTGCCAAACGATTATGGCTAACCGCTTAGCTAAAGCTGGTTTTCACATTGAGCCTATGCGCTTTGGAGATGTCGATAATTTATGGGCTCGACGCGGCACTGAAGGGCCTGTGTTTTGTTTTGCAGGACATACCGATGTTGTTCCGACAGGCCGTTTAGAAGCGTGGAATTCAGACCCATTTGCACCAGAAATTCGTGATGGCAAACTCTATGGTCGTGGTTCAGCTGATATGAAAACTGCGTTGGCAGCGATGGTGGTCGCATCTGAACGATTTGTAGCAAAGCACCCAAATCATAAGGGCTCAATTGCTTTTTTAATTACTTCAGATGAAGAAGGCCCTGCTGTTAACGGTACAGTTAAAGTTATTGAAACACTTGAAGAGCGTAATGAAAAAATTACATGGTGTTTGGTCGGTGAGCCATCAAGTACAAGTAAATTAGGTGATATTGTTAAAAATGGCCGTCGTGGTTCTTTAAATGGGGTTCTACATGTTCATGGTAAGCAAGGTCACGTGGCATATCCTCACTTAGCTCGCAATCCAATTCATGAAGCTTCGGCTGCCCTAGCACAGTTATGCCAAACTGTTTGGGACAATGGAAATGAATATTTTCCTGCAACCTCATTCCAAATTTCGAATATTCATTCAGGTACTGGTGCAACTAACGTCATTCCAGGTACTTTAGAAGTTACTTTTAACTTCCGTTACTCAACAGAAGTTACAGCTGAACAGCTGAAACAGCGTGTGCATGAAATTTTAGATAAGCATGGTTTGCAATATGAAATTGACTGGAACTTATCTGGTTTGCCATTTTTGACTCCAGTAGGTGAATTAGTTAATGCTGCTCAAACTGCTATTCTAAATGTAACTGGCACTGAAACTGAGCTATCGACTAGTGGCGGTACATCTGATGGGCGTTTCATTGCGCCAACAGGTGCACAAGTTTTAGAACTCGGTGTTCTAAATGCAACTATCCATCAAATTAATGAACATGTGGATGTACACGATCTTGATCCTTTAACTGATATTTATGAGCAAATTTTAGAAAACTTACTTGCTTAAAATATTAAAGATCAATAATTAGATAAAAAGCATCCTCTTTAGGATGCTTTTTATTATTTTTAACTGTGAGTACATTGTTTAAAAATCTTAAAATAAGATTCTTATTTATCAACCTGAATAATTTATTTTCATAGTCTTTATAGAACTTCTTTTGAGTTCTTATCTATCCATTGCAATATAGTTGGCCAGACTTCCCTAGCAGCATTTTGGCTTAAAACAATTCGGCTATGGGAATAATTTTCCAAGTTATTATTAGAGTAACCAAATTCACGAAATACGTTATCTTGATTTTCAAAAGCTTTTAAATATTTATAACACCCTTTAACTGGTGCAATAAATTTATCGCCAGTTCCGCTAATAGAATATATTGGGACTCTAATAGAGCTCATATGTTTTTTATAATCAATATTTTTAAATTCACTAATAAAATTTTGCTTTAAATTCCAGTTAAACCATGGCCGCATGGTGTAGTAGCTTTCATTTACTCGTCCTAATTTAAATTTATTAGCTGGTATCTGGCCTAGACCTTTAACAACAAGTTTTGCAGAAAAGAGTTTAATAAAGTCAAAAGAGTTATTTACTGCTCCAAATGCTTGGCAAGCTATAAAAGTAATACTTTGGATATTCTTTAAATATTCTGGATAATTAATCAAGAACATTGTTAAGCATAAACCTCCGCCACTATGGGTTACACAGTGTAAAGAGGCGATATTAAAATGATGATAAATATAGTGAAATGCAGTCTTATATTCATATAACGCAACAGTTTCAAAATTAAATGGAATATCTGTTTTTGGGCTTGTGCCGTGCCCTCGCCATTCTAAAATAAAACAGATATATCCATGATTTGCCAAGTAATCTGCAATACCCATACACACAGTCTTGTCTGAAAAAGCACCATGAGATAAGAAAATTGCTTCTTTTTTTATAGGGGTATTCTCACTTTTAGCCACTTCCCATAAAGCAAACTCGCCATGGTCATCTGTTTTTAAAATATGCAGCTCTTTATGAATTGACATTTATTTTCTACTGTTGCAAAGATTTTATTCTAGGTTGACTTAATAATGCCTGAATAAGTGGAGTATAAAACTCGCCTTCATTAATAAGTTTAATATATTCATCACTATGCTCTACCCAACCTTCTTCGGCTAATGCATCCCAAATAGGCTTATAATCGAGTTTAATATCGCTATTAAAAATTTTCTCGTACTTTTTGGTGTTAATTTTCATTTCCTGTAATGCTTGAAATATCCAAATTAACTTTACGTCTTCAGTATCATGAACAAACATACGTTCAACAGGAAGTTTATTTAAAGATATTGCATTGTAGTATTCAGTTAGGTTTCGATGATTCATTGCTGAAACAGATTTAATGCTTGATGAGTTAGGTTGCAGTCTCATATTAACGGCTGCATAACCCAATCCACTCATTGTGGTCATTTTACTTTGCCCATTGGCATCTAAGCAGTCTCTAAGGTTATCTTCATATAAATATTTCTCTGAAATTAATTGGTTATTATCTTCTTTTTCCCAATCATATACTGTTTTTTGTTTATAGCCTTTGCTTATTAAGAACTGTTTAGCAATGTTATACATTTCAATTTTCTTCTCAATAGAGGGCGTATTTTGCTTTTGTTTTGTCGCAAAGTCAGAACGACCAGCAATATTAAGCTCATAGTGAGTAATATGTTTTATTCCTGATTGAACAATACTTTCCAAGTCTCCTAGCATTGCCTCAACCGTTTGATTTGGCCAACCATAGATCAAATCGACGTTACAAGATAAAGAGTACTTATGGAACAATTCAATTGCATCAAAAACCTGCTTTCTCGTTTGTTTTCGACCGCTTGTAGCGATTAACTCATCATTAACCTGTTGTACTCCCATACTGACACGGTTAAAACCTGCATCTTTAATTGCTCTTATTTTATCTTCATTAAAAAGTTGAGGGATACCTTCTAATGTCATTTCTATAGGGCTAGATATACCAGCATCGGGAAAAAGAGAAGATACAACCTTAGTCAGTTTCATATAATCATTAGGCTGAAGTAAATTAGGTGTACCTCCTCCTACATACAAACTTTCAAGCTTAGCTCCTTGATAAAATTCTTTATATAAGTGGGCTTCCCTACTTAAAAAATCCAGATAAAAGTCCATTTCCCGCTTACCTTTATAGTCTTGTGTTGGGAAAAGACAAAATCCACAATGAGGTGGATCAGTAGGAATACAATATGGAATGCCTAAATATAAATTTATAGACTTATATTGAGCATCTGTATTTAATAAAAAGTAATTATTTTCTTCTTCCTTTAAATCTGTTTTCCACATTTTAGGTGAGGGATGGGTATGTAGAACTTTATTTGATAAATGTCTTACTTTATTTTTTTGGATGAAATTTTTAATCGAAGCAATATCCATAGTCACTATATTTGTCAT
>NZ_JBIUCQ010000011.1:0-120368 GCF_044538495.1 Acinetobacter sp. ABJ_C4_1
TAAAATATCTAACTAAAATGGTATGAATTGATTATTAAATCCAACTAAAACACTTGTAAATAAATAAATTAAGTTGATTAAAATAGTATGGTTAAATTTAATTCTGATTAAAATGGTTGGATATAATAAAGATGATTTTATTTCAAACTAAAATAGTTGGATTAATTTTAATTAAAGAAAATAATAGGATAGAGAGAAGTAATAAAGCCTGTAAAAAGCGATAAAAGGCTACAGAAATTAAAAATAATTAATCAGGAGCGAAAAGATCGTTTGAGAGAGAAATTTTCTTGGCAACGTAATGGCTTTTATGAACTTTAATAAGAATCACTTGAGAATATAGTTCTAACTCACCAAATTCTGGTTCAACTTGTACATAGTGTAGTTGACCGAACTCATCACGGACACGCGCTTGAGCTGAAAAACCGGGTCTGGCACTGCCACTGGAAATCGTCGCTAGTCGTCCTAACAGATTGTAATTGGTATGGGTAAGCTTTGGTTTAATCACTTGGTCAAGACAGTGGATCATAAACACTGTAAAAAAGATTGCGATGACCAGCGCAGGAATAATTAAATAAAAAGGAGTAATAAAGTAATGCTGTATTGCAAAGAAAGAGAGTTGTAAGAAATAACCTGCAAAGCTGAAATTAATAAGTAAAAAAACGAAAATTAGAGCTTTAGAAAACTTAACATTCAGTAATGGCGAGTTAGTAAGCCAATCTGGTGCAATTTTTTTTAGTAGTTGGCTTGGGCGTAACCCAATATACATACCAATGGTTTCTACCACGCTGAGCAATATCAAAGCCACAACACTTAAATGAAATGGCATAAGATAATAATTAAAAAAGAAATCAGCCATGGTAGAAACTCTAATGTTGATGATCTCAGTCTACGATATAAATACCGCCATCTGAATGTACTTTAATCTCAACTTTATTTAAAAAATCACCTAAACAAGGACCTGAAATACATTCGCCTGTTTCCACGTTGAATAAAGCACCGTGAGTAGAGCATTGAATATATTCTTTGTCTTGGTCTAGAAATTGATTTTCTAAATATTCAAGTTCGGTTTGTAAATGTGGGCATAAATTCTGATAGGCATAGAATGAGCCATCACGCTGTGTAATGAAAATAGTAGTTCCTTGTAAAGTGTCAAAAGCTCTAGCTTCACGCTCAGGAACTTCTTCCGTCATACAGATCCTTTCCATTTCAAGCACATTCCTTCTGAAAATTTTCGAGAAGTTTAGCATAGTCATTAATGGCTAAACGAGGACCAAATTGAGACACAACTTCACTCGAAATTAAGATGGCTAACTGTGCAGCAGCAGTTAAGTCTTCTTGATGGTTTAATGCATAAAGGAATGCACCCGCAAAAGCATCACCAGCACCATTTGTATCTACAGCTTCGACATGACGGCCTGGAACATGGAAATGTTGAGTTGGGTTGGCAACTAGAGCACCTTTTGCACTTTGCGTAATCACAACAGTATGGTTTTTAAAACGCAATTGAGTGAGAGCATCTTCAACTGTAGCGGTATTGGTATACATTAAAGCTTCTTGCTCATTACAGAACAATAAATCTACACCATCATCCATAAGTTCTTCTAAGCCTTCACGAGCATATTGAACCATTGCTGGGTCTGATAAAGATAAAGCGATTTTAACACCGTTAGCTTTTGCAATTTCTCGAGCTTGTTTTACAGCTTTACGTGCTGTCTCACTTGTAGAAAGGTAACCTTCGATATAAAGCCATTTTGCTGTTTTAAGTGGCTCAAAATCGATTTGATCTTGAGAGAGTTCAGCCGTAATACCTAAATAGGTATGCATAGTACGCTCAGAGTCTGGGCTAATAAGTACCATACAGGTACCTGTTACACCTTCACTGATTGACTTTGGCGAGGTTTGGATGCCTGCATCATTTAGACCTTGTAGGTAAATTTCACCTAATTGATCATGACCAACGCGACACCCATAAAAAGCGCTACCACCTAATGCACTAAAGGCTACAGTTGTGTTTGCAGCAGAGCCGCCACTTGCTTGGCCTTTATAATCTTGAGTTTGCTTTAAATTTTCATATAAAGCAGATTGTGTTTCACCATCAGACAACTGCATTGTGCCTTTTTGTAAGCCTTGCTGACTAAGAAAATCATCAGACACTTTAAATTCTTGGTCGATTAATGCATTACCAATTGCAAAAAGATCTACAGTTGCCATATGTGTTGTCACAGAATAAAAAATCAGATCGATAAGTTTACACCATTGCTCACATTTGCTGTAGTTTGTTGAATAAAATTCAGGGAATTCAGCGGATAGCAGAGTTCTATTGTTTGCCTAAGCAATTAAAATATTCTTTTTAATAAATATTATCAATTAATAATGATTCTTGATAATATTTACAAACGTATAGTATTTCATTGAAACTTCGCCTGAAATTATTCATAGCGAACTTACATGAAACGTTCTATTTTATTTATTTCGTCAGTTGGGGTTATAACAGGCCATGTATATGCTGCAGAAGCAGACTCACAGGCGGTAACTAACCTTCCAACAATTTCAGTCAAAGCTGAGAAGGAAATCAGTTTAAAACAAGAAGTGGGACAAGCATCAAGTGCAACTAAAGGACTTATGCAATTAAAAGATGTTCCTCAAATTGTAAATGTTGTACCGAAACAAATTTTAAGAGAGCAGACAGTGACATCTATGCAAGGTGCCTTGCAAAACGTTGCTGGTTTGAGCTTTAGTGTCGGTGATGGACAGCGTGATCAGGTCATGATTCGCGGTTTCTCAGCAATCACAGATAATTATGTAGATGGTATTCGCGATGATGCACTGTATTTTCGTGATATGTCAAATGTTGAACGAGTTGAGGTACTAAAAGGACCTGCTTCTGTACTTTATGGACGTGGTTCAGCGGGTGGTTTGGTCAATAAAATTAATAAAAAACCAATGGATCAATCTTTGCGTGAAGTGAGCCTGATTGGTGGTACTACAGGTCAACGCCGTGCAGAAGTCGATGTGAATGAAAAAGTAGTAGAGAATGTTAAGGTTCGTTTAACTGGTGCAGTTGAAGACTCTGATGGTTATCGTGATCAGGCCTTTTTAAAACGTCAGGCGGTAGCTCCATCAGTACAGTGGGATATTAGCGATAAAACTAAACTTTTACTTCAGGCTGACTATTTGCATGATGATCGTTTAGCTGATCAAGGCTTCCCGACAGATCCAATTACAGGTAAACCTGTTAAAACAAATCCTAAAACTTTTTATGGTGCATTAAACGGTAAAGAAGTCGGGGATGTTGACACTGAAATCTCAAGTCAAACTATAAGTCTGGATCATGAGTTTAATGATCAACTCAAATATCATGGTGCAGTTCGCCATTATAACTACTCATTAGACCGTCAATATAGTGTTGATACGCATCCTGCTGATAAATCAAAAATTACTTTGACTCAAAATAAACGCTTGCGTAATGAAGATGGTGTGTATGTTCAACAAGAGTTGAGCGCTTTATTTAATACAGGTTTCTTAAAGCACAATACCTTAATTGGTGCCGAATATAGCAAGCAGCATAAAGATGAGATACTTTGGCAAGGTGCTAAAACAACCACTGATTTATATGATCCTAAATTAGAGTACTGGGCACCTATTAATACCGGAACAACAGTTGCGCGTAATAACAATAGCAATACCTTTGAAAACTACGGCGTGTATCTGCAAGACTTAATGACAGTGACAGACCAGCTTAAAGTTTTAGTTGGTTTACGTTATGACAATCTATCTCAAGATCGCAATGATAAAGTGAAGTCTCAAATATTAAATAGAACTGATAACACCTATTCTCCAAGAATCGGATTGGTTTATCAGCCAGTAAGTAATATTTCACTCTACACTTCTTATAATCGATCTTTCCAGCCTTTAGCTGATTCATTTGTCTTATATACAAATAGTGCTGATTTAAGCCCTACAAAAACTGAAAATGTTGAAGTCGGTGCGAAGTGGGATGTAAATGACCAATTGAATGTGACATTGGCTTTATTTGAAATGAGCCAAACCAATATTCAAAACCAAGATCCAGCTAATCCAACGCAAGCACTGTTAGCAGGTGAGCAAAAAACTAAAGGTGTTGAACTCTCGTTAACAGGTCAGTTGACCGATCAGTTGTCAGTGCTAGCTGGCTATTCTTATATGGATGGTAAGATTGAAAAGTCGACCATTGGATTTACGGGTAATCACTCAGCGCTTACACCAAATAACACTGCTAACCTGTGGTTAAAATATCAAATTAATGATCATTGGTATGCAGCTGTAGGTGGTCGTGGTGAATCATCGCGCTTTAGTGCACCAGATAACAAAAACGTTTTACCAGGTTATGCAGTTGTGAATGCGGCCTTAGGTTATCAAAGTGAACGTTATGATGTGAACTTGAACTTAAATAACTTGTTTGATCGCGATTATTTTGTTTCAGGTCATAGTGGAGCAAATGATTCAAACATGATGGGTGACCCATTAAATGCACAAGTTGCTCTTCGCTATCGTTTTTAATTAAAAAATATCAAAAAAGCTCATCGAAATGATGAGCTTTTTTATTTGTTGTATAGGATATAGATAGTATTAAAAGGTTTTGTTCTGCTAGGATACAACTAAGCTGGCTATGTGCTTGATATCAAAGCTATGCCTATGAAAACTAATACTCAACAAAAACATAGTATTTTACTTGGCTTTTGTTCGCCAATCTCAAGCTGACTCAGGCTATAATGAGACTTATTCACTTATCCGATATGTTAGGAGATCACATGACTGTAGATGTCACTGAAACCATTTCTCAAACTGTTCACCCTGCGTTTCAGTTGCTACGTCAGCACCATGTTGAAGCATTAGATATTTTAGTGTCTGAATATAAGCATAAAATCACAGGTGCGGTGCATTATCACTTGGCAACTGATTATGATGAAAATGTATTCCTTGTTGCGTTCAGAACACAACCTATGGACTCTAAAGGAACTGCACATATTTTAGAGCATACCGCTTTATGTGGTTCTGAAAAGTTTCCTGTACGTGACCCATTCTTTTTAATGATTCGCCGTTCATTAAATACATTTATGAACGCGTTTACAGCAGCAGATTGGACAGCATATCCATTTGCAACGCAAAATAAGAAAGATTTCCAAAACTTACTCTCTGTTTATCTAGATGCTGCTTTTTCAGCAAATTTAAATCCTCTTGATTTTGCTCAAGAAGGTATTCGTATTGAACTTGAAAATGATCAGCCTGTATATAAAGGCGTAGTTTTCAATGAAATGAAAGGTGCGATGAGTGCGCCATCTGATCAGCTTTATCATCAGTTGGCTCATCATCTATTCCCTGAAACTACATATCACTATAACTCAGGTGGTGATCCTAAAGATATTCCTGACTTAACGTATGAACAGTTAGTCGAATTTTATAAAACTCATTACCATCCAAGTAATGCGGTATTTATGACTTTCGGTAACCAAACAGCGTATGAGTTACAAGAGCAATTTGAAAAACTAGCTCTACATAAGTTTGCTGCGGGTACAACTTTATATTCGAAACCAGAAAAACGCTTAACGGCACCTGTTGAAGTCACTGAAACTTATGCTGTTGATGGTGATGATTTGAAAGACAAAACTTACCATGTATTGTCTTGGTTGTTACCACAAGCGAGTGATATCAAACTACGTCTAGGTATGCGTTTGGTCGAAGGTGTGTTACTTGAAAACTCAGCGTCACCACTACGTCATTATTTAGAAACTTGTGGTTATGCTCAGTCAACTGGTCCATTAATGGGCGTAGATGACAGTAATTTTGAAATGACATTCTACTGTGGTGTTCAAGGTTCAAACCCAGAGTATGCAGAAAGCTTTAAAGATGGTGTTTTAAACATTTTACGTGAAGTGGCTGCAAAACCAATTGATTCAGCTTTGGTTGATGCGATTTTGCATCAAATTGAGTTGCATCAACGTGAAATTAATGGTGACGGCACACCATATGGCTTAAGCCTAATCTTAAACGGTTTAAGTGGTGCTATTCACCATAATGACCCAATTCAGATTTGGGATGTTGACAGTGCGATTGCTCAGGTCAAAGAAGAACTTCAAGACCCAATGTGGTTATCTAATCTGATTCAAACACATTTGTTAGATAACCCGCACCGTGTACAAATGACTTTAGTACCGGATGCAACCAAGTCAGTAAAAGAGCAAGAAGCTGAAAAAGCACGTTTAGCCGCGATTGGTGAAAAGCTTACTGAAGAAGACAAAGCAGAGATCATTGCTAAAACCAAAGCGTTACAAGAGCGTCAAGATACACCAGACAATCTTGAGCTGTTACCAAAAGTAGGTTTAGAAGACGTTCCAGCTGACTTGCATATTGTACAAGGTCAATTGCGTGAAATTATCTGTAATCGAATGGATACGCCGTTGAATTTGTATCATGCTGGAACGAATGGTATTTACTATCAACAAGTCCTAATTCAGATTCCTGATGATGTGGTTAAATCACCATACTTCAATTTGCTCTCTATTTTAATGGGAGAGGTTGGTGCAGGTGAGTACGATTATCTTGAACTCCAAAACTTACAAACAGCTGTAAGTGGTGGTTTGGGAATGGGTGCTTCGTTACGCAGTAAAGTTGACGACAAAGACAAAATTAGTGCTTGGTTAACTTTAACGACTAAATCTTTAACTCAGAAGTTCGATGCGATTCATTTGTTAAAATTAGCATTTGAACAACTTCGTTTTGATGAAAAAGAGCGAATTATTGAGTTATTGCAACAACGTAAGACACGCTGGCAGTCTCGTTTGTCGGGCGCGGGCCATAGTTATGCGATGCAAATTGCTTCTCGTAACATGAGTGCATTGGCTCAACGTGACTATCAAAACACTGGCTTAGGTGCGTTGAACTGGTTAGGTGAGCTTGTTACTAAAATTACCCAAGACGATGCCGCTTATGATGCACTTATTGCTGAATTGAAGCATATCCATACCAAATTATTGCAAGCACCTAAACAGTTCTTGTTGGTATGTGAAGAGCATCAGTCAGATCGTTTAGTTGAAGAAATTCAAAATGTTTGGGATAAGCTAAACGTTGATACAGCAGCGACTGAGTTAACTCAAGTTGAGCAAGAAAACGATAATGAACATGAAGCATGGTTAATTCAAACCAATGTTCAGTTCTGTGCTTCTGCATATCAAGCTGTGGACGTATCCCATCCAGATGCTGCGCCTTTAATGGTGTTGGCAGCCTACTTGCGTAATGGTTTCTTGCACAGTGCTATTCGTGAAAAAGGTGGTGCTTATGGTGGTGGTGCTAGTTATGATGGAAATGCATGTTCATTCCGTTTCTTTAGTTACCGTGACCCACGTTTAGCTGAGACGTTTAAAGACTTTGAAGCGAGCGTGCAATGGTTGTTAAATACAGAGCAACAACCTCATCAGCTTGAAGAAGCAATTCTTGGTTTGGTGGCGAGTATGGACAAACCTGGTTCACCAGCTGGTGAAGCAATTACAGCATGTTATGCACTGTTACATGCAAGAACTCCAACTTTCCGTCGTACTTTACGTGAAAGATTATTGCATGTGACTTTAGAAGACTTAAAACGTGTCGCACGTCAATATTTAATTGAACAAACACCTGTAAAAGCTGTGGTTGCACCTTTTGCAAAACGTGATGAATTGCAACAACTGGGCTTTACGATTAAACAAGTTAATTAAAATAAAAATTGGAGATGAACATGGCGTTCAGACAATTTGAACGCACATCTTTACAGCTAAGTATGGGAACCCTGCTTAGCTGTTTATGTGCGTCGGTGGCATATGCTGACACCTTAGCCCCTGTAAAACCTGCGACCGTAGATGCATGTGTTGCCCTCGCTTCAAATGCTGATCGCCTAGCTTGTTATGACTCTGTATTTAAGCCATCAGCTTTACCGGCTGTTCAAGCTGCAGCAGTACCAGAGCCTGTTAAAAAAATTGATAAACCTGCTGTTCAGCCTGAAACATTTAAAGAGAAGGTTGTAGATACAGTTAGTAATATTAAAGTAATAGGGAAGGCTCCAAAAATTGAACCTACTACTTCTTTATTAGATCAACGTTGGGAGTTATCTGAAAAAAGTAAACTTGGTGTTTGGAACATTCGAGCTTATCAGCCTGTCTATTTGCTGCCTGTATTTTGGACCAGCGATAAAAATGAATTTCCAAGTAGCCCAAATCCCAATAACACCGTTAAAGAAGCTCAAGATTTGAAATCTACCGAAACTAAATTTCAAATTTCTTTAAAAACTAAAGCTTGGGAAAATATTTTCGGCAACAATGGTGATTTATGGGTAGGTTATACTCAATCATCACGTTGGCAGACATTTAACTCTAAAGAATCTCGTCCTTTCCGTGAAACGAATTATGAGCCTGAAGCAAGCTTAATGTTTAGAACAAACTATGAGTTGCTTGGTTTAGATGGTCGTTTATTAGGTGTAACTTTAAATCACCAGTCAAATGGTCGTTCAGATCCATTATCTCGTAGCTGGAACCGTGTCATCTTTAATGTGGGCTTAGAGCGTGGCAATTTTGCCGTAATGCTTCGTCCTTGGGTACGTATTAACGAAGCAAGTAAAGATGATAACAACCCTGATATTGAAGATTATATTGGGCGAGGTGATTTAACTGCTTTTTATAAGTGGAAAGACAATGATTTCTCGCTAATGCTACGTCACTCTTTAAAAGGTGGTGATGACTCTCATGGTGCAGTTCAGTTTGACTGGGCATTTCCAATCAGTGGTAAGTTGCGTGGTCACTTCCAGTTATTTAATGGATATGGTGAAAGCTTAATTGACTATAACCACCGTGCAACTTATGCAGGTTTGGGTGTTTCACTCATGAACTGGTACTAAGTTCGAAGCCTATAAAAAAGCCGCTTTTTACAGCGGCTTTTTTATTAACCAATTTGAATGTTGGCCTGAGGATGTTTGAGACGACTCTTTTTAGGAGTAGCGATTAAATAGGCGAGTGTTAAGGGGCCTAAACGGCCTGCAAACATAAGTAGACTTAAGATAAACAAGCTCCCATTATGTAAGTCTGGTGTAATCCCTCGAGACAGCCCAACTGTGCATGCTGCCGATACCACTTCAAATAATAAGTTCATAAAGTCGGCTTTCGGTTCTAAAAGCAAAAGTATAAAGAACCCAATAAATATGAGTATGCTGGTAATCGCGGTAACTGCTAAGGCCTTATAAGTGGTTTCGTGGGAAACAGAATGATTGAAAACCCTGATTTCATCGGTACGTCTTAAAAAAGACAGTACACTTAAAACTAATATGACAAAAGTACCCACTTTTATACCGCCAGCAGTACTTAATGAACCACCACCAATGAACATCAGTAGCATCATAAGCAAAGAGCTACTATTGGTCATTGCTCCTGTATCAATGGTGTTAAACCCTGAAGATCGCGGAACAGTCGCTTGAAACCAAGCATGTAAAGCTTGATCACCTACGCTTAGCATGCCTAATGTATGAGGGTTTTGTGCTTCCATAGCCCAAATTAAAATAAAAGCGACTAAATTAATAATGGCAATAGTCGTTAAAATCAGTTTGCTGTTTGGGCTAAGTTTTTTCCATTTTTTATTTTGTTTAATGTCCATGAGAACTAAAAAACCAAGTCCACCTATTGTATAAAGCAAACTCACCGTAAGACAGATCACGTAGTTGTTTTGAAAACCCATTAAACTGTTATTAAATAATGAAAAACCGGCATTATTAAACGAAGAGATACTATAAAACATTGCATAATACAAACCACGAGCGAAGCCAAAAGCAGGCGTAAATGCGCACGTGAGAATGACTATTCCAATCAGTTCAAATAGGAGAGTGTAGGTCACAACCCCTTTAGCCACAAAAGTCACTTTTGATAAACTGGTTTGGCCAAGGCTGTCTTGGGCCATCATTTGCTGCTTAAGACCAATTTTAGGCGAAAGGCTTAGTGCGGCTAAAATGGCAAAAGTCATGAAGCCTAAACCGCCGGACTGAATTAGTAATAAAATAATGACTTGCCCAAAAAGCGTAAAAGATTCATGAATATTTAAAACAGATAATCCTGTAATCGTGACTGCTGAGGTTGCTGTAAATAGAGCATCCATCCAACTAACATGTCCGTTATTGGCAATAGGAAGTTTAAGCAATAATGTGCCAAAGACAATAAAGCCTAGAAAGCCCAGTGCTAAAAGAGAAGGTGGACTTAGATTTAGTGTTTTATGTGGTTTAGGCTTAAGAGACATATTTGGGGTTCGTTTTTTATAGGAAACAATTAGAAAGTTTTTTAAGTTGCTGTAAATGACCTTCCAAAATAAGAATATCATGCGTTTGTAAGGTAAAAGTCTCTTCAGTTTCAAATAAAATCTGCTGCTTTCGTTTTACAAGTAATGTTTTAACTTGTGGTGCTTGCTGCATAATCCCATACAAATTAATGCCATTTAATTTCTCTGGAATATCAATTTTCACAATATAGTGATCATCATCTAAAGACATGTACCGACTTACCATTGGGTAATTGAGTGCTTGAGCAACACGTACGCCCATATCTTCTTCAGGATGAATAATTTTATTGATATTAAGGTGAGATAAAATTGTGTGGTGGGCTTTGGTTTTTGCTTTTACCCAAATTTTATCAATACCGAGATTTTTTAAATTCAGCACACATAAAATACTGGCTTCAATATCTTCACCAATTGCAACAACAACCGCATCACAATTTTGAATGTTTAATTCATCTAGTACATGTTCATCTGTAGCATCAGCAATGACAGCATGAGTTAAAACATCGGCAAGATTTTCAACATTCTTTTTGACTGTATCAATGCCAATAACATCATGATTTAATTTTGTGAGTTCTTGAGCAACTGTTGCTCCAAAACTTCCCAAGCCGATGACCGCGAACTGTGCCATAAATAACCTTTTATACTTAATTAGGGCTTTATTTTTAATGATATTTTCTTTGAGATAAAGAGAAGCAATGTAAATATAGAAAATATTGGGCTTAAATAATAAAAAAGCCGACAAATTTGTCAGCTTTTTTATCAAAATCAGAGATTATTTTAAGAAACGCTTATAGCCCACATTGTCAGTAATTTCTGCATATGGATAACTAATTTGCTCTAGGGTTTCAATTAAGCCATCTGGATTTTGTTTGGCATCTGTGGCTTGTAAGCCAACCAATACACGACCTTCAGCAGCACCGTGGTTACGGTAATGGAATAAGGTAATATTGTGGGTTGGACCTAAACGAGTTAAGAAGGTGAGTAATGCGCCCGGACGTTCAGGGAATTCAACACGGAACAATCTTTCATCATCCAGATTGGCATGACCACCAATTAAGTAACGAATATGCAATTTAGCAACTTCATCATCAGATAAATCATCGACAACATAATTTTGCTGTTTAAGCTGCTCTAAAATTTCATGACGTTCAGCATCACCACCTTTTAAGCTAATACCCACAAAAACTTGTGCTTCTTCTGTGTTATTTGCGCGGTAGTTAAACTCGGTAATATTGCGGCCTTGTAGAGCACGGCAGAAACCTAAGAATGCACCTTTTTCTTCAGAAAGTGTAACCGCGTAAATTGCTTCACGTTGTTCACCGAGCTCAGTACGCTCTGCAATGTAACGTAAGCGGTCAAAGTTCATGTTGGCACCACAAACAATCGACACCATGTTTTTACCGCTAATTTTATGCTCAGCTACATATTTTTTAATACCAGCTAACGCCATTGCACCTGATGGTTCAACAATGCTACGGTTTTCATCAAAAGTATCTTTAATTGCAGCACAGATTTCATCTGTATTTACAGTAACAATGTCTGGGTCAACAATTGGGCCAGAATTATCTGATTTGCGAAGACGAATAATATCAAATGGTAAAGCACCAATTTGTGCAACCGCTGTACCGTCTGCAAATAAGCCTACATGTGGCAATATTACGCGTTCATTTGCTTCTAGTGCTGCTTTTAAGCAAGCAGACTCTTCATATTCAACACCAATAATTTTTACATGTGGTGCAACTTCACCAAGGTAAGCTGCTACACCTGAAATTAGGCCACCACCACCTACAGCAACAAAGACATATTCTACATCACGCCATTGACGTAAGATTTCATTTGCAATTGTGCCTTGACCAGCAATAACAAGTTCATCGTCATAGGGTGGAATGAATACAAGACCTTCAACTTCGGCACGTTGCTGAGCGTATTTATTTGCTACATCAAAACTATCACCATGTAATACAACTTGACCACCCAAGCGTTTAACTGCTTGAACTTTAATGTCAGGAGTTGTACTTGGCATAACAATAATTGCAGGAATGCCTAAACGTTGACCAGACAATGCCACGCCTTGCGCATGGTTGCCCGCAGATGCACAGATTACACCACGCTCAAGTTGATCTTTCGGTATTTGACTAATACGGTTATAAGCACCGCGTAATTTAAAAGAAAAAACAGGTTGTAAATCTTCACGCTTAAAACGAATTGTATTATTTAATTTTTGACTAATTCGTGGAGCTGCTTCGAGAGGTGTTTCAATTGCAACATCATAAACCGTTGCTTGTAAAATTTGTCGTACCACACGAGACAGCATGTTCATCTTCCCTATAACAGTTTAAAATAGGAAATTATTGTAGCAAACCCTTGTGCATTTGCGCCGTTTATTGGCGCATAAATGTCAAAAAATAGTTGAGTGATGTAATGAGCCTATATGCAACCCAAGATGAAAAGAAACAAGCTGCTGCTAAAGCTGCTTTAAAACACTTACCCAAAGGTGGCATTTTGGGGGTAGGAACTGGAAGTACTGTAAATTTTTTAATTGATTTATTACCTGAACTACAATTAGAGGCAGCTGTGGCAAGTTCGCAAGCAACAGCAGATCGTCTTAAAAAATTAGGTATTGAAGTGGTTGATATGAACCATGTAGGCAGCCTTGATGCTTATGTTGACGGTGCAGATGAGATTGATCGTCACATGCATATGATTAAAGGCGGCGGCGCAGCATTAACTCGTGAAAAAATTGTAGCTTCAATTGCTAAAAAATTTGTATGTATCGTTGATGATTCGAAATGGGTTGATCAACTTGGTCGTGATTTCCCATTACCAGTAGAAGTAATTCCAATGGCGCGCTCTGCTGTAGCTCGTAAATTGGTCAGCTTAGGTGGTGATCCGGTTTATCGTGAAGGTGTGGTAACAGATAACGGAAACGTTATTTTAGATGTATTTAATTTGAACATCTTAAATGCAATTGATTTGGAAAAGACCATCAATAATATTCCGGGTGTTGTGACTAACGGTATTTTTGCGTTAAACCCAGCAACAATTGCTATTGTTGCGACAAATAATGGTATTGAAGAGCGTACTGCACAGTAATGTCTGTGGAAATGCCAGAAATTAAAATTGTTCGTCACGTAAGGGCAAGAAAATTGCGCTTACGTGTTGAGCCTGCGTCTATAAGACTGACGGTCCCGTTATTTTGTAGTAAAAAACAAATTCAGCAGTTTTTGGCGCAGTCTGAACAATGGTTGATCGAGACGTGGAGTAAACAGCAACACGTTCAGTCTACGTCGTTTGAGATTCCTTCAGAAATTTCTTTTTTCAACAGAGAACAGCCTTTTCAAGTTGTGGTGCAAAAACAACATCGCATTTTTCAATTTGATTGGGAAAATAATTATTTATTTATTAAAGACCAACAACCTTACCAAGCTTTACAAAATGCCGTGATTGCTTATGCCAAACAAGAGTTACCAGAACTTTTGTCAGAGCTTAGCCAAAAAACACGGTTAAGTTATGCTGAATGTGCAATTCGACGTCCTAAAACTCGTTGGGGAAGTTGTAGTAGTCAACATAATATTATGCTGCATGCAGGTCTGGTTCTTATGCCAGCCCCAATTACCCGTTATGTTTGTATTCATGAGTTAGCACATACTAAACACTTCGACCATAGCCCTGAATTTTGGGCCGAAGTTGCAAAGTTCGACCCTCACTATATGCAGCATCGCAGACAATTAAAAGGTAATCCATTGCCTGCGTGGTGGTATGTCACAGCTTAGTTAAAGCTACATTCTAATTGTGTTGTCTGTAATACATCCGGTGCTTTGCGGCTATCAAGGCCTGCTTGAGCACTGACAATCTTATTCGCTTTAATATGTAGCTGTATAAAATTATATTGCTGTGTTGAATTGTTGGGTTCAGATGAACTTGAGTTAAGTAAGTAGCTATAACTTGCAGCGTCTGTTTGCAGTAAGTTGTCTGTACTATCTGCGCTTAAGGCAGAACGATAACTTTGTGAACCTTGAATTAACTCAATTTGACCATTAGCACGAAAATTAAGTTGGCAACCCGATGCACTGTTTTCATAGTGACCAACTAAATAGTCCGTAGCAGGCAGTTTAGGGTCAGCTATATTGATGCTGGTTAAGCCTTGTTTACATGGATAAGCCGAACCATTACAACTTGTTGTAATACCACTAAATCCTACGGCACGTCGGTAATCACCCGCACCATCTATACGGAAAAAATCAGTCGTATTTCCAGAAGGCACAACTCCAGAATAGAGTTTTTTCTGCAAAAGAACATATCCTGGTTGATCTAAACTGGACTGACTTTGTGCATCTGCTAGTTGCAATGTGGCAGCTTTTAAATTGGTAGCAAAATAATCGCGAGACGCTTTTTGATTGGCTGCTATGTCCAAAAGCGTATTTTTTACAGGGTCAATATTATCTGGCGATGGACTAAAAATAGGTGTCATGGTCGTATTGTCACCATTAAGTTTTTTGCCGTCTAAATATCCATCTTTTAAATCGGTTGCAAGACTATTTGTAAGTTCTTGATATGCATTGGTACTACCATGAATCGTATTCCAGTATTGTAAATATCCAAAACTCAGATAGCTATCTACATAAGTACTAGGCTGTTTAGTTGAATACTGTAATAAATTTAGTACAGTCAGCGGGCTAGCTGGGCTTAAGCTTGGAATAGCAGCATCTTTAAACGCACTAATAAGAGCGGTGTAAACATCTTGAGAAGCCAAATCAACATGTGATTGTTCAATACGGGTCGGGTCTATCGTTTCTTGTGGAAGTTGGCCTGAACGAATTACGGCACGCTGATAAATCGCTTCTGAACTTGGGCTAATCGGCTGCGTTTTATTGCTTATTGAACTTGGAGTAATAAAAGCGTGATAGACGCCAGAAATGTTCTCATATTTAGAATTAATTGGATCAAATACCTGAGATGAAGCTTGAGTTGTGACTTCTACTCGATAAAGCCGATTCAACTTGGTACTTGGAAGTTTAATATTATAACTTGTTAAACTGGCAACTTGGGTATCAATCAAAATACTATTGTCGGTATTGTCATAGACTTTGAGTTGAACATTGCGCATTTCGACAGGGGTTTTAAGCGTAAAATCTGTCATAACTTCAGGAGTTGGCACAGTTGGTGTTGGGGTACTAGATGAACCTCCGCTACTACTGCCACCACCACATCCAACAAGGGCTACGCTTAAAATTAAAGTACTAAGGCCGAGATAAGTGCACAACTTTGTTTGTTTTGATTGATCAAGCATCCTAGCTCTCCAAAAATGAATCTGGTATTTATTTACTGATATTTGTTTGGTTCTGACAGACCAGCAAGTGCTATGTAATTAACGCTAAAAAAT
This sequence comes from Acinetobacter sp. ABJ_C4_1, assembly GCF_044538495.1. Taxonomy (NCBI): domain Bacteria; kingdom Pseudomonadati; phylum Pseudomonadota; class Gammaproteobacteria; order Moraxellales; family Moraxellaceae; genus Acinetobacter; species Acinetobacter sp. ABJ_C4_1. The sequence goes on from NZ_JBIUCQ010000011.1 coordinate 15,707, forward strand.
AAAAAAATTAAAATTACCAAGCATGAAATGGTTTTGTAAGCCTGGACATCCTGTCATACTACCGCAAGTATAGATTCAATATTTGAGGTAATGCACGTGATTTCTGTCGGAATTGTTGGTGGAACTGGTTATACAGGCGTTGAACTATTACGTATTTTATTACGACATCCAAAAGCGCAGGTTCGAGTTCTGACTTCACGTACAGAAGCAGGCAAACCAGTTGCTGATATGTTCCCAAACTTACGTGGGCATACAGATCTTCAATTTTCAGATTTAAACATTGATGCATTAAAAGAATGTGATGTTGTATTCTTTGCGACCCCACATGGTGTTGCGATGCAGCATGCAAAAGATTTGATCGAAGCAGGGACCAAAGTTATTGATTTGGCAGCGGACTTTCGTTTGCAAAATCTTGAACAGTTTGAAAAATGGTATGGCATGGAACATGCGTGCCCAGATGTACTAAAAGATTCTGTTTATGGTTTAACTGAGTTAAATCGTGAAAAAATTAAACAGGCTCAAGTCATTGGTAATCCAGGTTGTTATCCAACAACTGTTCAATTAGGTTTGGCTCCACTTTTAAAATCTGCACAAGCATTGATTGAAACCAAAAATATTATTATTGATGCAAAATCAGGGGTTTCTGGTGCTGGCCGTAAAGCAAGCTTAGGCATGATTTATAGTGAAAATGCCGATAACTTTAAAGCGTATGGTGTTGCAGGTCACCGTCACCATCCAGAGATTGTCGAAGCATTAGAAAATATTTCTGGGCAAAAAGGTGGCTTTGAAGGGCTCTTATTTGTACCGCATTTGGTACCAATGATTCGCGGTATGTTGAGTACAATTTATGTGGACTTGACTGAGGCAGGTAAGCAAGCAGACTTACAAGCTTTGTATGAAAACTTCTATGCAAATGAAAAATTTGTAGATGTCATGCCTGCGAATAGTTCACCTGAAACACGCAGTGTGCGTGGAGCAAATGAATTACGTATTGCTTTGTATAAACCACAACCAAATAAACTTATTATTTTGGCGGCTCAAGATAATCTTGTAAAAGGTGCATCTGGTCAAGCTGTACAAAATATGAACCTTATGTTTGGCTTTAATGAAGATGAAGGCTTACAAGGGATTGGTTTATTACCATAAAAAACTCTTTTTTGCTTCACACACATTTAAATTTCGATTTAAATGTGTGTCTTGACTCTGATCTTAAACACTGAGATGACGATGCAAAACTCGGAACAGACGACTTCTGTAGAAAGTTCGTTGCAAAAGAAAAAATTTTTGAATACCAATAAGCCTTTGTTTATTGGTGCTGCTATTTTAATGAGTGGTTGTTTTGCGCTCGGCTATACAATTGGGCACCGTCAAGGTTTAACTGTTGTAGGTTACGATGCAGATGCAGAGCAATTGGTTGAAGTAGTGCAAAAACAAAAAACAGCGTTAGATGCAGTCAACAAAAGCCTGAATGCTGCTGTACAAGAGCGTGATGTTGCTGTTACAAATGCGAATGACTTGTTTACAGCACTTAATCAAGCCAATGCTGATAAAACACAACAACAAGGTATGAGTAATATCTACCGTGAAATTTTAAGACAACGTGGTGGTTTAAGCTTAACCATTCAGGATTTGGCAATTAAACCACTACCAGAAAATGCTTATGAATATCAGCTTGATCTGGTGCAAGTGAGTCCAAGTAAACGCCGTGCTTCAGGTTCAGTTGAAATAAGACTGATTAAAGATACTGAAGTTTTGGTTGTGCCACTTGAAGATAAGAACTTTAACTTCACTGATTTTGAGCGTTTGACTGGCCGTTGGACTATGCCTAAGGGCTTTACACCTCAATATATTGAAGTGCGTTTAACAGGTGGTTCTGAGACACCAGTGATTAAACGTTTTAGTTGGCAGCGTGGTAAACCTGTCGAAACACCTTCTGCTTTTGTTGCAGAAATTCCTCAAGCTGAAGCAAATTCACAATAGTAACATCATATGCGAACAAATAAGCGTCAAACAAATTTAAAAGATATTAAGGCTTCTTTTCAGCAGTCTGGCTATGTCGATTGGCACTTCAATCCACGCTTAAGTGATTCGCAAAACGAAGATCATGACGGAGAGGTTGTTGTTCAAACAGCACCTCCCGAACTCAAGCGTCCACCCTTATATGCAGTAGTATTATTGAACGACGATTACACGCCAATGGACTTTGTAATTGAAATTTTACAACAATACTTTGCAATGAATCTTGACCAAGCAACTCAAGTAATGCTAACAGTACACTATGAAGGTAAAGGTACTGCCGGGGTATATCCAAGAGACATCGCGGAAACCAAGGCAAACCTTGTTAATAATTACGCTCGATCGCAAGGTCATCCATTACTTTGCCAGATTGAGCCTAAAGCATAAGGGGGTCACATGCTCAGTCGTCAATTAGAAGTATCATTACGTTTGGCTGTTAGCATGGCTCGTCAAAAGAGACATGAGTTTCTTACAGTTGAACACTTACTATTAGCCTTACTCGATAACGATTCGGCTGTGAATGCATTAAAGGCATGCGGAGCTGATATTGTTTCTTTACGTAAAGAATTAGAAGAATATGTAGAACAACATACTCCTAAGCTTGGCGAAAATAGCGAGCAAGCTCCACATCCAACAGAAAGTTTTGACCGCATTTTGCAACGTGCAATTTTCCACGTGCAATCAAGTGGTGGTGATCGTACTGTCGAAGGTGCGGATGTTTTGGTCGCAATGTACTCAGAGCGTGATTCTTTTGCTGTTTATTTACTTAAACGTCATCAAATTAATCGTTTAACTTTGACTCAATACTTGTCTCATGGGACACGTAAAGACGAAGTTCAGGTCGAAGAAGAAGTTGAAGACATTGAGGGTGAAAGCAACTCAGGCAATGCTGGGCCATTGGAACTTTATACGCTCAATTTAAATGTTGAAGCGCAAAAAGGAAAAACAGACCCACTCATTGGTCGTGAAAAAGAAATTGAGCGTACAGCACAAATTCTTTGCCGCCGTCGTAAAAACAACCCATTGCTAGTCGGTGATCCGGGTGTAGGTAAAACTTCAATTGCAGAAGGCCTTGCGTGGCTCATTGTAAATGGTAAAGCACCAAAACCACTGAGCAATGCAGAAGTCTATAGTCTCGACATTGGTGCATTGGTCGCAGGTACAAAATACCGTGGTGACTTTGAAAAACGTTTAAAACAATTGCTAAATGCTTTGAAGAAAAATCCAAACGCGATTTTATTCATTGATGAAATTCATATGATCATTGGCGCTGGCTCAAGTATGGGCAGCACTATGGATGCATCGAATCTCATTAAACCAGCTTTGGCAAATGGTACTTTACGTTGCATCGGTTCAACGACTTTCCAAGAATATCGTCAGGTATTTGAAAAGGATCATGCGTTATCTCGTCGTTTCCAAAAAATTGACGTAAATGAACCAAGCATTTCTGAAACTATTGATATTTTACGTGGCTTGAAAACTAAGTTTGAAGATTTCCATCACGTACAGTATGACGACAAAGCTTTGGTTTCTGCGGTTGAGCTTTCTGCGAAATTTATTAATGATCGTTTCTTGCCAGATAAAGCAATTGATGTCATTGATGAAGCAGGCGCACAACGCCGCTTAAAAGCAGAAAGTGAAGATAGCTTAATTACTGTTGAAAATATTGAAGACATCGTTTCTAAAATTGCGCGTATTCCGCCTAAGACTGTGTCTAAAGATGATAAATCAGTGCTTGAAAATCTTGAGCGTGACCTAAAACGTGTTGTATTTGGTCAAGACGAAGCAATCACTGCATTGGCTTCTGCAATCAAGTTGTCACGTGCTGGTTTGAAATCACCAGACAAGCCTGTTGGTAGCTTTGTATTTGCTGGTCCAACGGGTGTAGGTAAAACTGAAGTCACTAAGCAATTAGCCAAATTGTTAGGTGTTGAGCTTGTTCGTTTCGATATGTCTGAATATATGGAACGTCATGCTGTTTCTCGCTTAATTGGTGCTCCTCCGGGTTATGTAGGTTATGACCAAGGCGGTTTGCTCACAGACGCGATCCATAAAAATCCACATTGTGTTTTATTGCTGGATGAAATTGAGAAAGCACATCCTGATGTGTTTAATCTGTTGTTGCAAATCATGGATCATGGCGCATTGACGGACAATAATGGTCGTAAGTCAGACTTCAGAAATGTCATTATTGTGTTAACTACAAACATTGGTGCAGAAAGTATTTCTCGTGCAAGCATTGGATTTACAGAGCAAGATCATAGCTCGGACAACCAAGAAGCAATGAAACGTGCATTCTCACCAGAGTTCCGTAACCGTTTAGACAGTGTTATTCAGTTCAAAGCTTTACCAACCACAGTGATTGAATCTGTAGTTGATAAGTTCTTAACAGAATTACAAGCACAGCTAGATGAAAAACGTGTAGTTCTAGATGTAGATCAAAGTGCACGTGACTGGTTAGCAACCAATGGTTATGACCGTTTAATGGGTGCTCGCCCAATGCAACGTCTCATTCAAGAACACTTGAAGAAACCATTAGCTGAAATGATTCTGTTTGGTGAACTTGCAGATCATGGCGGTAATGTGGCGGTATCAGTGAGGAAAGAAGATGGCAAAGCAGTTGGCCTAAAACTTGAAGTTTTTGAAGATCACCACACGGCAGAACCAGCTTAATTTATGTTAATTGATAGTTTTTCTATAACCCGAATACTCAGTGTGTTCGGGTTATTTATTATTACTGCAATCGCTGAGATTTTAGGGTGTTACTTTCCTTATCTTATTCTAAAAGAAGGGAAGTCCGCTTGGTTGTGGTTGCCGACAGTCTTAAGTTTAGCTGTCTTTGTTTGGTTACTTACATTACATCCAGCAGCCTCTGGACGAATTTATGCGGCCTATGGTGGTATTTATATTTTTACTGCGCTGATGTGGCTTCGTTTTGTAGATCAGGTTGCTTTAACGAGATGGGATATTTTAGGTGGCTTTATTGTGCTTTGTGGTGCAAGTTTGATTATTTTACAGCCGCAAGGATTAATTCGTTAATTATGAAAGTGGTCAATTAAGTTTTAAGTGAAAAAGTAAGAAATATTTTCGCAAAAAACACTTGTCAAACTCATCAACAATGCGTATTTTAGATTTAAGGAACATTTTTTAATATTTGAGATAAAGATGTTAAATCAATCTGTGAATTCTAACGCTTACTTTTATTTCTGGCAATTTAGATAGTTGCCTGAGCGTATTCGGGCACGAAAGTTGCCCATCACAGTTAATACCTGATCGGCAACCCCGATCAGGTTTTTTTATGCTTTATCTTTTTCAAATCGAGGAATTCAAAATGAACAACATGACTTATTCATACTTTAGCAACTTTTATTGGTTTTACTTTTGCCTACCTTTGCCAACGAATAGATCCAAAACGCTCAAATAAATGATCGGACTGATTCGGTTTCAGTCCAAAGGAAAAGACCAATGAATGCTTTAAATACTCTACTAACTCAAAGTAATACAAAAGAAACACCAGTTAGTTTACCTGTCCAGTTAAAAGCTAAATATCCGCTTGTGCAGACCTTCGCACGTCAAATTGCAGAACACCGTCAAATTATTCAAAATATTCTTGCTGGTAAAGATCAGCGTTTAATGGTTATTACAGGACCATGTTCAATTCATGACCCAGTTGCGGTTCTTGAATACGCAGAAAAACTGCAAAAATTACAAGAAAAAGTAAAAGATCAAATATTCATTGTAATGCGTGCTTATATTGAAAAGCCACGTACAACTGTAGGTTGGAAAGGTTATATGTATGATCCAAATCTTGATGGATCATCTAATCTACAATTAGGTTTAGAAAAATCACGTGAGCTTTATTTACAAATTATTGAAAAGGGTTTGCCAATTGCGAGTGAAATTCTAAGCCCAATGGCAACGGGTTATTTTGATGATTTATTGGCTTGGGGCGCAATTGGTGCTCGTACCAGCGAGTCTCAAATTCACCGTGAAATCTCAAGTCACATGCCATACAGCATTGGTTTCAAGAATGGTACAGATGGCTCAATTCAAATTGCTTTAGATGCTATTCAGTCGGCACAAAATGAGCACCAGTTTCTAGGTATGAATCAGCAAGGTTTACCTTCTGTCATTCAGAGTGCTGGTAACCCATTGCCACACTTAATTTTGCGTGGAGCGAATCATGGCCCTAATTATGATTTAGCTTCAATTCAGGCAATACGTGAAAAACATAAACAAAATCTTCCTGCCTTAGTCATTGACTGTAGTCATGGCAACAGTGGTAAAGACCCTTTACGTCAGCCAGAGGTTTTGCAGCAAATCGTTGCTGAACGCTTAAAAACTCAGGTGAAGGGTGTCATGATTGAAAGCCATTTAGTTGATGGTAATCAGAAGATTTCATGTGAAATGACGTATGGTCAGTCAGTGACAGATGGTTGTTTAGGATGGGATAAAACTGAACAGCTTTTGTTAAATGTTGCTGAACAATTAAAAGCAAATGAGTTAGCTCATTCTGCTTAATGATTTATTGGTTTAAAAAAGGATCTGTTTTAGCAGATCCTTTTTTTATTTTACGAAGCTTGTTTAAGCTCAGACAAGAACGTCGTGATTTCATGACCGAATTTTTTCGGTTCAGTTAGTAATGGCGTATGGCCTGATCGTTCGAAATAAATTGCTTTTGCATGTTCAACGCTGTGTGCAATAAGTGTTTGACCAGTTTCTGGGTAAAGTGTCGAATTACGCCCAATAAAGAAAGTTGTTGGACACTGTAGTTGCTGAAGTGCTTCACGATAGTCTTCATTGTGGAAAAGATAATTTTCGACATACCAAAATAAATAGTCTAAACGTTGAATTGGTAGCAAATACTTCTGTAAAAAAGGTTGTTTTAATGCAGTTTTAAAAACAAAAGGACTAAATGGATTGCTACTTTGCAATTCAATAAAATCTACCCATAAGCGTACCAATTCTTGGCGGTCTGGAAGCGCTAATTCATAAAGATACTTAGCATTTTTGTGCGTTGATAATAATTGATAAATATCATTAAGTAGTTGTTTGAATTGGGTATGTAAAGGGCCGAATAAACCATATTGCCATGTTGAATCTACAGATATTTTTGGTGTCTGATCTATGTGTAAATACGCTTTTAACTGCTGTGCGAGATGGGCATGCTTCATACCATGCATTGCAGTGGTGGCACCCATTGAGTAACCCATTAAAATAAAGTTCTCAAGTTTTAGCTGTTCAATTAAATGAGCAACATCTTGCCAGTGACTTGATATGGCATCTTGGTCGGGAATTGCACAATTTTTTGAACCGCCAAAACCACGCCAGTCAGGAATAATGAACTCATATTCTTTGCGATTCGCATAGATAAATGGTAGCCATTGCCAACTCTGCATACCTAAACCAGATAATACTAATACTGGTTCACCACGACCAACACGGCGTACAAATAAACTTTCCTGATCGGGCATGGTGTAATAAGGCATGGTTATTCTCCAGATACGTTATCTTGAGCAAAAAGTTTTAATTGAGGAATGACTTGTTCTAACCATTTAATCCACTCAGTTTCCATGGTAATACCGAGTTCCAAAATCATTTTGTGGATATATAACACTCGATCATTCAAGTCATCACTATCTTTAAAATCTTTATCGTAAATACTTTGGTAAAGCTTGAGCTTTTCTTGGTGTAAACCAAGATGTCGTAACAGTTCGGGTAATATTTGATTATTGCTCAATTGCGCCTCAGCACGCAATCTTACCATTAAGTCATCTCTAAGCTGTGCAGGTTCACTTTGCTGTGTCATCCATGAAGCGAGTTCTATACGCCCAAGTTGTTCGACTTGATAAGTTTTTTTTCGGCCGCTATCCATATCATTTTCTAAAGTAGAGACCCAGCCTTTTTTAAGCATGTTGTTGAGTTCACGATAAATTTGCTGATGTGTGGCATTCCAGAAAAAGCCCATAGAACGGTCAAAACGGCGGGCAAGTTCAAAGCCTGTACTTGGTCGTTCTAATAAGCTGGTCAGTAAAACATGAGGAAGTGACATGGCAATCCGTTTGTAAGCAAAAGTAAAGTGTGACTCATAAGATTATGCAACATGTTGCATAAAAGTCAAAATTTGATTATAAATTTGTGCAACAAGTTGCATTAAGCAAGCAGATTAGCAAGCCAAGGAGTTGTTATGTCGTTATATCCATATTTATTAAAACCATTAGATTTAGGTTTTACGACATTAAAAAATCGCGTATTGATGGGGTCTATGCACATTGGCCTAGAAGAGGCGCCCGGTGGTTATGAGCGCATGGCAGCTTTTTATGCGGAACGTGCTAAAGGGGATGTTGGATTAATCGTAACTGGTGGTATTGCGCCAAATGAAGCAGGTTTAACCTTTGCTCATGCTTCTAAGTTGGATAGCACAGAAGAAGCCGAAAAACATAAAGTCATTACCGAAGCCGTCCATGCTGCTGGCGGGAAAATTGCATTACAAATATTACATACAGGCCGATATTCTTATCAGCCAGAAATTGTCGCACCTTCGGCAATTCAAGCACCAATTAACCCAATTAAACCTAAAGCAATGACTTCTGTTGAGGTTCAACAAACCATTGATGACTTTGCAAACTGTGCGAAGCTTGCTCAATATGCCGGCTATGACGGCGTTGAAATTATGGGCTCTGAAGGTTATTTAATTAACGAATTTATTGCAGCCAGAACAAACCATCGTGACGATGAATGGGGTGGTAGCTATGAAAACCGCATTCGTTTTCCTATTGAGATCGTAAAACGCACACGTGAAATAGTTGGTGAAAACTTTATTATTATTTACCGTTTATCAATGCTTGATTTAGTTGAAGGCGGTTCAACTCTACAAGAAGTGATTCAACTTGCTAAGGTGATTGAAAAAGCTGGTGCTACGATTATTAATACGGGTATTGGTTGGCATGAAGCCCGTATTCCAACAATTGCTACAAAAGTACCAAGAGCTGCATTTACTTGGGTCACTGAAAAATTAAAAGGCGAAGTTTCAGTTCCATTAATTACCTCAAACCGTATTAATACACCTGAAATGGCTGAGCATGTATTAGCATCGGGTCATGCTGATATGGTTTCAATGGCACGTCCAATGCTTGCAGATCCTGAGTTTGTTTTAAAAGCCAGTGAAGGCCGTAGTGATGAAATCAATACGTGCATTGGTTGTAACCAAGCTTGTCTCGACCACATTTTCTCTATGAAAATCGCAACATGCCTTGTTAACCCTCGTGCATGTTATGAAACTGAACTGATTTTTAAAGAAGCTCAAAATCAGAAGAATATCGCTGTCATTGGGGCAGGGCCAGCAGGTCTCAGTTTTGCTGTATATGCAGCAGATCGCGGACATCAAGTTAAAATTTTTGAAGCAAGCCATCAAATTGGTGGTCAGTTTAATATCGCTAAAACTGTACCTGGTAAAGAAGAGTTCTACGAAACACTACGTTATTTTAATCGTCAAATTGAATTACGCCCAAACATTGAGCTTGTATTAAATCATAAGGCAACTTATGAAGAGTTAAGTCAATCAGGCTTCGATGAGATTGTAGTTGCAACGGGTGTAACGCCTCGTCAATTACAATTTGAAGGTATTGATCATCCAAAAGTATTGAGCTACTTACAAGTGCTTAAAGAGCGTGTACCAGTAGGACAGCGTGTTGCCATTATTGGTGCGGGTGGTATTGGTTTTGATACAGCTGAGTACCTAACCCATGAAGGTGAAAGTGGTAGTTTAAATCCTGAAAAGTTCTATGAAGAATGGGGGATTGACACTCACTATGAACATGTTGGTGGTTTAAAGCAGCCAAAAGTTGAAGCTTCTGAACGAGAAATCTATTTGTTACAGCGTAAAGCTTCTTCAGTCGGTGCGGGACTAGGTAAAACGACTGGTTGGATTCACCGTACAGGGCTTAAGAACAGAAATGTGAAAATGTTGGCAGGCGTACAGTATGACAAAGTCGATGATCAAGGTCTTCATATTACTGTTGACGGAAAACCAACAGTACTTGAGGTTGATAACGTGGTGATTTGTGCGGGTCAAGAATCATTTACTGCTATGTATGACCAATTAAAAGCAGATGGCAAAAATGTTCATTTGATTGGTGGTGCTAAAGAAGCAGGTGAGTTGGATGCTAAACGTGCTATTCGTCAAGGTGCTGAACTAGCAGCGGTTCTTTAATGAGTGAGGTGAGCATTGTCTTGAATAAGAGAATGCTCACTATTAAAACCAATTTGAAGGAAAAGAAAAATGACACTTGAAATAACGAAACAATCATTAGAAAAATGGCACCACATGATTCAGTCAAATGACTTATCGAACTTAAATGATTTGCTGGCAGATGAAGTCGTTTTCCGTTCACCAGTCGCTTATAAGCCTTATGAGGGAAGACAAGTTGTTTTCTTTATTCTCACCAATGTAATTCAGGTATTCGAGAACTTTACATATCATCGTGAGTTTTACACGGAAGATGGCGAAAATGTAGTGCTAGAGTTTAGTGCGAATGTAGGTGATAAATCATTAAAAGGGATTGATATGATCCGTTTTAATGAGCACGGTAAAATTATTGATTTTGAAGTAATGATTCGTCCAATGAGTGGTTTAGCTGCATTAGCTGAGCAAATGGGTATAAGAATAGCTCAATTTAAACCTCAATAATTTTGTTAAATAGCCTAAGAGTATTGAGGTATATAAAATGTGGTTAAAACTTTCAACATTGCTTTTATTGCCCGTATTATTTGTACAAGGCAGTAAAGTTCGAAAGAACACGCCACGTTTAGCAGAAGCCAAAGGTGAACGAGAAGGTTGCATTGGTCAAGGCAAGCCTTTATCCCTGCTTATTTTGGGAGATTCTGCCGCAGCAGGTGTCGGTGTAGAAAATCAGAAAGATGCCTTGTCTGGTGCTATTATTCAAGAACTGCAAAATGAATTTTCCCTGCAATGGAAACTTCATGCTAAAACTGGTGATACAACTCGACAAGTTTTTAATGCTTTGCAGCATTTAGAAGAGCAGAAGTATGATGTGATTGTGACATCTATTGGTGTAAACGATGTCACAAAGCTGACCTCTGCTAAATCATGGATCAAACAACAGAAGCAGTTATTTGATCATATTCAGAAACGATTTCAGCCAAAGCTGATTATTGTTTCTGGCGTGCCTCCAATGCAACATTTCCCAGCTTTACCTAATCCTTTGGCTTGGTTGTTTGGGCAATATGCAGAGCAAATGAATCAAAAATTACAACAATGGTTGGCGACACAGAGCCAATTTGAGTTTCTTCAATACGATATTAAAACTTTTCAAGCCATGAATTTGCCAATGGCAAGTGATGGTTTTCATCCAAGTAAAGAAGTTTACGCAATTTGGGGAAGGCAGGTTGCTGTTTTGGTACGGCAATCATTTAACTCATAGTCATAGGTAGTCATTGGATATGGGCATATCTGTTTTTAATAAAATTAAAGATTTCGGTTCAGAGCTGTTCGATTTAGTGGTAGGTGCTGAGCATCCAAAAGTTTATTATGATCCTCAAGGACAAATTAAAGATATTTTGGATAAGCTCCCTCAACTTAAACAGAAATACCGTCCTACGCCTTGGTTAACGAACAGTCATGTCCATTTACTTTATTTTGATCTTATTAGAAAACAGACAATAAAGCTGGAATATGACCGTATTGATCAACTCACTATGAATGATGGTGGTGTTACAGCAATTGCTTGGTATGGTTACAATTTACCAGCAGATACACCAACGGTTGTAATTATGCATACCATTACAGGTACACCTGAGAGTATGCGTGAGTTGGTACGTGATTTAAATCAATATACAGGCTGGCGAATTGCACTGTGTCTACGCCGTGGTCACGCTGGATTGCCAATGCCTGTGCCGCAAATTTCTCTTTTTGGATCTACGAGTGATTTAAAAGAACAGCTTAATCATATTCAAAGTCTATTTCCGGCATCGGACTTATATGCAGTAGGTTCATCAGCAGGTACAGGTTTGCTTGTTCGCTATTTGGGTGAACAAGGTGAAGATACACCTTTTAAAGCTGCTTTTGCGATGTGCCCAGGTTATAACACTGAAATTGGTTTTAAAAATGTTCATCCTTTTTACAGTAAAATGATGACTAAAAAGCTCTTTAAGTATTTTATTTATCCGTATCAAAATACGTGGAGCAAAATAGCATCTTTAGAAAAAGTCTTATCGACAACCAATTTAGAAGAATTTGAAAAAGAATACTTTGAAATGGCTGGTTTTCAAGATTATGAGACTTACTGTAAATCTATTAACCCGATTTATGTTTTTGAGAATATTAAAATTCCATTAATGATTCTGAACGCGGAAGATGACCCTGTTTGTTCTATCAAAAATTTAGAGCCTTACAAAGAGCCAATTCAGCAAATGAGTACGGTGGCTGTAGTGACAACTAAAAAAGGAAGTCATTGCGCATTTTATGAAGGGTGGCGTAGCACGTCATGGGCCGCACGTTTGATGTCTGATTATTTTTTAATTGAACGTAATAAATAGACAATCATCAAATGCATAAATAAAGCCCAAAGTCTGGGCTTTATTTTTTACCTCTTAAGATAAGAGTGGAGTGTTATCATTTATACCAATTTTTATTTTAGTGGCAGCAACTAAAGCTTTTTCATCTGTTTGGTTGGGGTGGAAATCAAAACGATAATATTCAAGAAATTTAGGAATCAAAACTTTATATTGTTTGCTAGCAAAGCTAAAAAAATTGCGCCAAGTTTTGAAGTTGGTCAGTTGCTTATCCCGTTTCATTAAAACAATTTGGTAAATGGTTGAAAAAGTGGTAATGAGAATTAAGCTAAAGGTAAAAACTGAAATACGTGGAATATAAGCACCTAATCCATTGCCATATAAATGTTGATATAAGTCGAATGCAACAGCTTTATGCTCGGTTTCTTCTACACTGTGCCATAACCATAAGTTACGAATAGTTGTATCAGTCATAAGCTCATTTACTGATTACATCATGCTGACTACCAGTACTGCTGTGTAGTGTTCCAAACCTACTGTTACAAGCAAATTCCATTTTTTACTAAAAACTTTCTCAATAGCTTTAAGAACAATGCCTGTCGCTTTTTCTAATGACTCTGGATTTAAACCATATTGCTGCGCACTGACATGGAAAGCATGATGTTCTTTAGAATGCATCGCTTCTTGACCAATAAATGCACCTATTTCTCTGTCTAAAATTTTATTTTCTTTAGCTTTAGCACGTAAAGCACGCACAGATCTAACAAAATACGATTCTCCTTCGGGAAACAAAGTAGAAAGACCTGTGAAATAGTGGGTGAGTGAAGGCTCATTATTGCACCAATAACGTGGAATATTCTCAAAATTGTAATCCATGCGACGCACAGGAAAAGAGGCCGGTATACGGTTTAAAGCTGTATTCATTTTCTTGCTCCAATCTTCTTTTAATTTAAGTTCTAAAAAGGAACTTGATGTAAAAAGTATAAGCAGACAAGATTGGAGTCAATGATTTTTGAATGATTGAAAATAGATTGTCCTAAAATGACAGACAGGGGAGCTTTAAAGATAAAAAAGAAAGGGATTAAATTTATTTATACTATGAATATTATATAAATGCCCAAATTAAATAGTTAATTTGGGCATTATTGAACAGAAGCTTAGTTTTTAAGTGCTGGTGTTGCAGCAGCAATAGCAGCAGCAACTGCGTCATCTTCTGTCTTTGCAGGCTCAGTTGCCTTAGCAGGTTTCGACTGAGCTTTTTCAGGTTTTGGTTCTGCTTTAGGCTCAGGTTTTTTTTCAGGTTTTGGTTCTACTTTAGGTGTCTCAGATTTAGGTTGTTCAGCAACTTCTGTCTGTGAAGATTCAGCAGAATGCGCAGGACGAGTTTCACGACGAATTTCAGTTGTAGTATTGGTAGTTTCTTCACGCTGAACTTCAACTTGTGGTTGCGCTGGAATTTGAGCTTCTTGGTGAGAGTCTACACTCTCTAAAGATTCAAATTTTGCAGGCTTCGCTGGTTGAGGTTCTGAAACAGCAGTTTCAACCTTGTCTTGCTCTTCTTCTTTCGGTGTCTCTTTTTTAACGCATGCGGTTAACAATAGTCCAGCCGCAATTGCAGCACAGATTAAAAGTTTTTTATTTGCCATTGCCCAAAACAACATTTAATTGAGGAGTTGGCATTATAACAGTAAATAGCAATGAAAAAATCATGTCAGATTGAGCTAATTTTTTGTTAAAAATGCTGATAGAATAACCAGTTGTTTATTGTTCTTTGAATTGATGCGGTTTGACTTTGCTTTATAGGGGCAGAGTACAGTAAAATTGCCAAACATTGTAGGCCGATTTCGGCTTGATTGTACGAGAAACTTAATGACCCATTTTATTTTTGTCACTGGTGGTGTGGTTTCATCGCTAGGTAAAGGTATTTCTGCTGCTTCTGTTGCTGCACTTTTGGAAGCTCGTGGCTTAAAAGTCACAATGGTTAAAATGGATCCTTATATTAATGTCGATCCAGGGACAATGAGCCCATTCCAGCATGGTGAAGTTTTTGTTACCGAAGATGGTGCAGAAACCGATCTGGATCTGGGTTATTACGAACGTTTCTTACGTCGCGCGAAAATGACCAAGCTAAACAACTTTACGAGTGGTCGTGTATATCAAGACGTTTTAAATAAAGAACGTCGTGGTGATTACTTAGGTGGTACAGTTCAGGTTATTCCTCATATTACCGATAATATTAAAGAACGTGTTCTTCGCGCAGGTGAAGGCTACGATGTTGCTATCGTAGAGATTGGTGGCACCGTAGGTGATATCGAATCATTACCGTTCATGGAGTCGGTTCGTCAGTTAATGGTTGAGCTTGGTCATAAACGTACCATGCTTATGCATTTAACTTTGTTGCCATATATTAAGTCGGCAGCAGAGTTAAAAACTAAACCAACTCAGCACTCTGTAAAAGAGTTACTTTCAATTGGTATTCAGCCAGATATTCTGATCTGTCGTACTGAATATGATGTTGATGTTGATACTAAACGCAAAATTGCATTGTTCACTAACGTAGAAGCACGCGCTGTAGTGGTATGTAAAGATGCGAAAACGATTTATCAAATTCCACGTACGTTCTATGAACAAAACGTTGATGACTTGATCTGTGAACGTTTTGGATTTAATGATCTTCCAGAAGCAAATCTAGAGGATTGGGACAATGTAGTCGAAGCATTACTGAACCCTGAATACACTTTACGTGTAGCTATGGTTGGTAAATATGTTGAGTTACCAGATGCTTATAAATCTGTAAACGAAGCATTGTTACATGCAGGTATTAAAAATCGCGTAAAAGTACAAATTGATTATGTCAATGCTGAAGAGCTTGAAAGCCAAGACGTATCTATTTTAAGTACAGCTGACGCAATTTTAGTTCCAGGTGGTTTTGGTGAGCGTGGTACTGAAGGCAAAATGAAAGCTATTCAATACGCACGTGAAAATCGTATTCCTTTCTTAGGAATCTGTTTAGGTATGCAATTGGCTGTTATTGAATATGCTCGCCATGTTGCAGGTATGTCAGAAGCTTCTTCTACAGAATTTAACCGCTCTACAAAATATCCACTCATTGGTTTAATTACTGAATGGTTAGATGAGCGTGGTGAATTACAACAACGTAGTCTTGAGTCTGACTTGGGCGGAACAATGCGTTTAGGTGCACAAAAATCTGAATTGGTTGAAGGCACAAAAACACGTGAAGTCTATGGAAAAGCTGAGATCACTGAACGTCATCGTCACCGTTATGAAATGAATAATCGTTTCATTGAGGCGATTGAACAAGCGGGCATGAAGATTTCAGGTTATTCTTCAGCACAACATTTAGTTGAAACTGTAGAAATTCCTGACCATCCTTGGTTTATTGCTGTACAATTCCACCCGGAATTTACAAGTTCACCACGTGATGGACATCCATTATTTGCTAGTTTTATTGACGCTGCGAAAACACAGCATCAAAAAAGTAAGTAATGCGATTTTAAATAAACTGGGAAAGTTTAAATGTCACAATTAAAACCACAAGAAGTTGTACGTTTAGGCGATATACAAATGGCAAATCATTTGCCATTTGTATTATTTGGCGGAATGAACGTACTTGAGTCAAAAGATTTAGCTTTTGAAATTGCTGAAACTTATATTGATATTTGTAAACGTCTAGATATTCCTTATGTATTTAAGGCGAGCTTTGATAAAGCAAACCGTTCTAGTTTGCATTCATTCCGTGGTCCTGGACTTGAAAAAGGTATTGAATGGTTAGGCGACATTAAAAAACATTTTAATGTGCCAATTATTACTGACGTTCATGAACCATATCAGGCAGCACCAGTTGCCGAAGTCGCTGATATTATCCAGCTTCCAGCTTTCTTAAGTCGTCAAACTGATCTTGTTGAAGCAATGGCGAAAACACAAGCTATTATCAACATTAAAAAAGCACAGTTCTTGGCTCCTCATGAAATGCGCCATATTTTGCATAAATGTTTAGAAGCTGGAAATGACAAACTTATTCTTTGTGAGCGTGGCTCAGCATTTGGCTATAACAATTTAGTTGTAGATATGCTTGGCTTTGACATCATGAAAGAAATGAATGTACCTGTATTCTTTGACGTGACTCATGCTTTACAAACTCCGGGTGGTCGTTCTGACTCAGCTGGTGGTCGTCGTGCTCAAATTACAACTTTAGCGCGCGCAGGTATGGCAACAGGTTTAGCGGGATTATTCCTAGAGTCTCATCCAGATCCAGACAAAGCAAAATGTGATGGTCCATCTGCATTGCGCCTGTCGCAGCTTGAGCCATTCTTGGCACAACTAAAAGAATTGGATACTTTAGTTAAAGGATTCAAAAAGTTAGATACTCATTGATGCAGGAACTTGCATCGCGTTATTCATTCAACAGAGGAATTGTTCATGAGCCAAATCGTTGACATTCGTGCACGTGAAATTTTGGACTCTCGTGGTAACCCAACCATCGAAGCAGACGTCATCTTAGAATCTGGGGTGGTTGGTCGTGCATGTGCACCATCTGGTGCTTCAACTGGTTCTCGTGAAGCTTTAGAACTTCGTGACGGTGACAAATCACGTTACTTAGGTAAAGGCGTTCGTACAGCAGTTAACAACGTAAATACGTTGATTCGTGATGCTTTGTTGGGTAAATCAGTTTTTGAGCAAAAAGACATTGATAACACAATGATCGCGCTTGATGGCACTGAAAACAAAGAAAAATTAGGTGCTAACGCAACTTTGGCTGTGTCATTGGCTGCTGCACGCGCTGCTGCTGAAGAAAAGAAACTCCCTCTTTTCCAATATATCGCAGATCTTCGTGGTCAAACAATTTTGACTATGCCTGTTCCAATGATGAACATCTTGAACGGCGGTGAGCATGCAGATAACACTGTTGATATTCAAGAGTTCATGATTGAGCCTGTAGGTTTCACTTCATTTGCTGAAGCTTTACGTGCTGGTGCTGAAGTATTCCATTCTTTAAAATCAGTTTTAAAGAAACAAGGTTTGAACACTGCTGTAGGTGATGAAGGTGGTTTTGCTCCTAACCTTCGTTCAAACGAAGAAGCAATTACTGTAATTCTTCAAGCAATTGAGCAAACTGGTTATAAAGCTGGTTCAGACATGATGCTTGCACTTGACTGTGCGTCTTCAGAATTCTACAAAAACGGTCAATACGTTTTAGAAGGCGAAGGCAACCGTGCATTTACAAGCCATCAGTTTGCAGACTACTTAGCTGGTCTTGTAAACCAATATCCAATTATCTCGATTGAAGATGGTCTTGACGAGTCTGATTGGGAAGGTTGGAGCTACTTAACTTCAATTCTTGGCGATAAAATCCAGTTAGTTGGTGACGATTTATTCGTAACTAACCCGAAGATTTTACAACGCGGTATTGATGAGAAAGTGGGTAACTCAATTCTGATCAAATATAACCAGATCGGTACATTGACTGAAACTTTAGATGCAATCTACCTTGCTAAAGCAAATGGTTACTCAACTGTTATTTCTCACCGTTCTGGTGAAACAGAAGATTCAACTATTGCTGATTTAGCAGTAGGTACAGCAGCAGGTCAAATCAAGACTGGTTCACTTTGCCGTTCTGACCGTGTTGCTAAATATAACCAATTGCTTCGTATTGAAGAAATGACTAAAGCGGCTTACCGCGGTAAAGCTGAGTTCAAAGGTTTAAACTAATCTTTTGAATAATGCTTTGCTTATTTAAATATTGATGAAAAATTAATATTTAAAAATAAAAGTGCTATTTCTACTTCTTAGAAATAGCACTTTTTTATTTATCCTAAACGCCGAGTTTTTAGAGATTCAGCCCAACTATGATGATGACAACGAGAGCATTCTTGATCGAGTTTATTTAAAACCTTAGTCTCGCCACATTTCATACAAGAATAAAAAGTATTAATTTTAAGTACATCAGCTTTACGATAGGCATCTGGGAATAAAGGAAGTCCCCATTTAACATCTTCATCCTCATAATAAAGTAAGCTCAAAATGCCATCGGATTCAAGCAGTGCTGTTCTGACTTGACCTAAATGTTCTACGTTTTGCTGGCGCATTTCTGAGAAAAATTCGTCATGAGAATATGTCTGTTTTTGGAAGTCTTTATAAACGAGAAGGCCATCTTTGACGACGCAAAGAGCTCTTCCTTCTAACAAGTTTTCAATTTTTTTATGCTTTACCATCCCCCATGTAACAAAACGATATAATGAAAGAATAACTATAAAAGCTACGAATGCATGGGCAATGGGTAAATCTTTAGTAAACATAGGATCGCCAGCGGCAGACCCTAAACATAAAATGATAGCCAGTTCGAATAAGGAGAGTTGCCGTATACCGCGTTTACCAGATAGTCTTAAAAAACTAATAATGATAATGAACATGACAGTACAGCGAATTAATATTTCTAAAACAAAGGGCCACGTCGTGTCACCTATAAAAATATTAGAAAGATCCATCTTTTTTCTCACTTATTTAAAATATGTATCAAAAATACATTTAAAATTCTTATCAAAATGAAAATTAAAAAACTATACTTTTTAGGTAGTTATTGGTTAAAAGTATAAGAAATATGTGTTTTTATAAAAGCATTATTCATCTAAGCTCATAGGTATTAAATTATTTTTGAAAAATTTTTAAATGCCAAAAATAGAAGAGAGCTATAGTACGATTTTAAAACCTAGACTATTGTAGATACTTAAGAATAATTATTTTGGTTAGGCCTATGATCTATGTAGCACTTGCTGTTATTGGGGTTCTATCAGGACTGATTAGTGGGGTAGTAGGGACTGGGTCATCTATTATTTTGTTGCCTATTCTTTCTTATATTTTTGGGGCGAAACTTGCGGTACCTATTATGGCGATTGCTGCAATCATGGGGAATATTTCACGTGTAGTGATGTGGCGTAAAGAACTTAATATTAAAGCATTTCTTTTATTTACTAGTTTGGGTATACCAGCAACGATACTAGGAGCCAATACCTTATGGGGCATGTCACCTGTATTATCTAACTTATGTATAGGTATATTTTTCTTCTGTTTAATACCGATTAGGCATTATGCCAAACGCCATAGTTTTAAATTTAGTTCATGGCAAATGGTTATTGCAGGTGGTGTGCTTGGCTACATTACAGGTGTTGTTTTCTCGACAGGCCCCTTATTACTCCCAGTTTTTAATGGTTTCGGTTTAACAAAAGGAGCTCTCTTGGCGACAGAGGCAGCCGCTTCATTTGGTATTTACGTAACGAAAAGCTTAACTTTTGGTGCACTAGGCGTTTTACAAAAAAATATTTTAATTGCGGGAGTTGCTGTTGGTTTTTCTCTAATTATTGGTAACTATATTGGCAAAACTTTTGTAATAAAGATGTCTGAGAAAACTTTTAATTTATTGTTGGATTGTATGTTAGTAGTTGCTGGTTTTTCTATGATATTTGCAGTTTTTACTCATTCTTAAGAGTAACTTTTATATCCATAGATTGATTTATAAACAGTTGTGTTTATAAACATTATTTTCCTTTCCAATTGAGTTTAATTTTGACAAAATGAAACATGTCACAATGGTCAATTTAAAGTAATATGATCATTCATAGTTTTGCAGGAATTTTGCAGGTATTTTGCATGTCGCTTGTAAATTGTCATACAATACAAAAACTTAATCAAAGTTTTTAATTAAAGCTCTTAATGCTATGTTAGAAGTATTTCGATCCACTTCAAGCAAACTTATATTGCTACTGGTTATTGTTTTAGTAGCTATATTGCAATATCAGTTCTGGTTAGGTGAGGGTGGTTATTTTCCTCATCAAGCGCTTATGCAACAAATCCAACAACAAGCCGAAGTAAATGATGAGCTTAAAGAGCGAAACCGCATTTTGGCAGCTGAGGTTTTTGACCTAAAAAATGGTACAGAAGCAATAGAAGAGCATGCTCGTCTTGATCTTGGTTTAGTTAAGCCTCATGAAACATTTGTGCAAATGAGTACAATTAGTACCAATTATAAGCCTATTTATATTGACCCGAACGCTAAAGTAGATTTGGAAACTAATGAGACACCTCCATCCCCAGACATCCCAGATTAAATTATGGGCGGTTATCCCTGCTGCTGGTTCGGGAAGTCGGTTTTCCAAAACTGAATTAAAGCAATATCAATACATTCAAGAAGCTACTGTTTTAGAGCATACAGTTAAACGTTTAACTCAACTTCCACTAAGTGGCTATGTCTTGGCAATTGGTGCACAGGATACTTTTGCCTCGACTTTAGCTTTTCAGGATAAACATAAAGCCCATTTTTGTAGTGGTGGTGCTGAACGTGTGCACTCAGTATTAAATGCTTTGAGTTATCTATTGCAGATTGCGGATGAAAATGATTGGGTATTAGTACATGATGCTGCAAGGCCTTGTGTGACTTTTGAATGCCTTAATGCTCTCGTTAAAACTGCAGTTGAAACAAACCAAAGTGCTATTTTGGCAATTCCTGTGCGCGATACGCTAAAACAAGTAAATAAAGAACAGCAGATTGACAAAACTGTGAGTCGAGAGTTGTTGTGGCAGGCTCAAACTCCTCAAATTGCTAAAATTGGAACCCTTAAAAAAGCAATAGAAACAGCCCTAAAAAATAATTTGACCATTACTGATGAGGCGAGTGCACTTGAGTCTATGGGAGAAAGTGTACAGGTGGTCATGGGGCGTTCTGACAATATAAAAATTACTTACCCCGATGATTTAGAACTTGCTCGCTTGATTTTACAATCACAAAATTAAGATTTTTATGTACAGAATAGGTGGTAATTTTTTACTTTTAGAATAGCCTAAGTAGGCGTGGTGTTTCTACATATCTATTCAAAATAACTAGTATTTTTTTACGACTTGAATTTGTAAGATTGAATAAGTGATTTACTTAGATAATGTTCGATAGTCGAACAAAAAAATCTTAAATCGAACAAAACTATATATAGCTTACTAGATCAAAATCTGAAAATTATCAAAAATGTTTAAAAGGGAAATCTAAGGGAAACACTCGGGATTGAGTGAAATATTTATCTATTCTTCTCGCCTCAGTGTGCCTAAATCTCTTACCTCTCTCTTCTTCAATGAGCACAATGGAGTTGTCTAATGATTGACAAAAGTAAGTCCTCACTAAGCGAGGTTTTATCGCAGATTAAAGATGGTGCAACCATTCTGATTGGTGGTTTTGGTACCGCAGGACAACCCGCTGAACTCATTGATGGACTGATTGAACTCGGTGTTAAAGACCTAACTATTGTCAGCAACAATGCCGGTAATGGGGATTACGGTCTAGCTAAACTGCTTAAAGCTGGTTCAGTTAAAAAAGTGATTTGTTCTTTCCCACGTCAGTCAGACTCTTATGTGTTTGATGAACTTTACCGTGCCGGAAAGGTCGAGCTTGAAGTGGTACCGCAAGGCAATCTTGCTTGTCGTATTCAGGCAGCTGGTATGGGGCTTGGGGCTGTATTTACCCCTACAGGCTTTGGAACGCTTTTAGCTGAAGGTAAAGAAACCCGTGAGATTGATGGGAAAGATTATGTACTTGAATATCCGATTAAAGCTGACTTTGCTCTGATTAAAGCTTACAAGGGTGACCGCTGGGGCAATCTAGTTTACCGTAAATCTGCACGTAACTTTGGCCCGATTATGGCTATGGCCGCTGATGTCACGATTGTTCAGGTTTCTGAGGTGGTTGAGCTAGGTGGATTAGATCCAGAGCACATCATCACCCCAGGTATTTTTGTACAGCACGTTGTACAAGTAGCGCCAGCACAGTAAGCAATAAGGAGAAATAACATGAGCTACCAGAAACTCAGCCGTGACCAGATTGCAAAACGTGTGGCACAAGATATTCCAGATGGCGCCTATGTAAACCTAGGCATTGGTTTACCAACCAAGATTGCGAGCTACCTACCTAACGATAAAGATATTTTCCTTCATTCTGAAAATGGCCTGTTGGCTTTTGGCCCACCGCCAGCAGCAGGTGAAGAAGACCCAGAACTGATTAATGCAGGTAAAGAGTTTGTGACCATGCTTGAAGGCGGCAGCTTTTTCCATCATGGCGACTCATTTGCGATGATGCGTGGTGGTCACCTTGATATTGCTGTGCTTGGCGCATTTCAAGTTGCAGCAAATGGTGACTTGGCGAACTGGCACACGGGTGCACCGGATGCGATTCCTGCTGTGGGTGGTGCGATGGATTTAGCTGTAGGTGCTAAAAAAGTATTTATCACCACAGACCATGTGACCAAGCAAGGTGAACCTAAGATTGTGGCTGAGCTGACTTATCCGGTAACGGGTAAACACTGTGTTGACCGTATTTACACCGATCTTTGCGTGATTGATGTGACCAAAGATGGTTTAAAGGTGATTGAAAAAGTGGAAGGTCTTAGCTTTGATGAGTTACAGGCTTTAACAGGTGCAACTTTGATTGATGCGATTCAAGGGTAAGGAAGTAGGGAAATGACATTAAAAAACGCTTATATCATCGATGCCATCCGTACTCCATTTGGCCGTTATGCCGGTGGTCTTGCTCCTGTCCGTGCCGATGACCTGGGTGCTGTACCGATTAAAGCTTTAATCCAGCGTAACCCAAATGTAGATTGGGAACAGGTCGATGATGTGATCTATGGCTGTGCTAACCAAGCCGGTGAAGATAACCGTAATGTCGGCCGTATGTCGGCACTGCTTGCAGGTTTACCGTATCAAGTACCAGCGACGACTATTAATCGTTTGTGCGGTTCTTCACTCGATGCGATTGCCATTGCTGCCCGTGCTATTAAAGCAGGTGAAGCAAACTTGGTGATTGCCGGTGGTGTGGAAAGCATGAGCCGTGCACCTTATGTGATGGGTAAGTCAGACAGTGCTTTTGGCCGTAGCCAGAAGATTGAAGACACCACTATGGGCTGGCGCTTCATTAACCCGAAACTTAAAGAATTGTATGGTGTAGACACCATGCCCCAGACTGCCGAAAACGTTGCTGAACAGTTCAACGTGAATCGTGCAGATCAGGACCAGTTTGCCTTGGTGAGCCAACAACGCACCGCAAGCGCGCAAGCCAAAGGCTTTTTTTCTAAAGAAATCGTGGCAGTTGAAATCCCTCAGCGTAAGGGCGATGCTGTTGTGATTGATACCGATGAACATCCACGTGCATCGACTACGCTGGAAGGTTTAAGCAAACTTAAACCTGTGGTTAAAGCAGATGGTTCTGTGACTGCAGGCAATGCTTCAGGCATTAACGATGGTGCAGCAGCTCTACTGATTGCTTCTGATGAAGCAGTTCAGGCCTACAAATTAAAACCACGTGCCAAGATCGTTGCTTCAACAGCGGTGGGTGTAGAACCACGCATTATGGGTTTTGCTCCAGCACCAGCGATTAAAAAATTACTTAAACAAGCCAACCTGACTTTAGAGCAGATGGATGTAATTGAGCTAAATGAAGCCTTTGCTGCACAGGCTTTGGCAGTGACCCGTGATTTAGGTTTGCCAGATGATTCTGACAAAGTAAATCCAAACGGTGGTGCAATTGCTTTGGGTCATCCACTTGGTGCATCAGGCGCACGTCTTGTGACCACAGCCCTAAACCAGCTTGAACAGACAGATGGTCGTTATGCCTTGTGTTCAATGTGTATTGGTGTCGGCCAAGGCATTGCATTGATTATTGAGAGAGTCTAATCATGAGCCAGTTATATGCCAGCTTGTTTTATCAAAAAGACGTCACCGACATCTTTAGTGACTCATCTTTAATCACATATATGATTCAGGTTGAAGTTGCGTTAGCTCAAGCACAGGCAAAAGTTGGCGTGATTCCTCAAAATGCGGCTAATACCATTGCCCAAGTAGCTGAGCAGGCAATAGAAAAGTTTGATTTTCCAGCGTTGGCTGTAGCAACAGACTTAGCTGGAAATATCGCAATTCCATTTGTAAAACAGCTTACGGCAATTGTTAAAGATGTGGATGAAGATGCTTCACGTTATGTGCATTGGGGCGCAACAAGTCAGGATATTTTAGACACAGCTTGTATTTTGCAATGCCGCGATGCGTTAAATATTGTGGAAGCACAACTTCAGCAGTGCTACACCGCTGCATTGCAACAAGCTAAGCAATATCGCTATCAAGTCATGATTGGACGTACATGGTTACAGCAAGCTTTACCAATTACTTTAGGGCATAAGCTTGCTCGCTGGGCTTCTGCATTTAAACGGGATTTAGACCGTATTCAAGCAATGAAATCACGTGTACTTACTGCTCAGTTAGGTGGTGCTGTGGGTTCACTCGCTTCTTTGCAAGATCAAGGTTCGCTTGTAGTCAGTGCATTTGCTCAGCAACTGAATCTGACTGTACCGACAAGCACATGGCATGGTGAGCGTGATCGTATTGTAGAAATCGCAAATGTGCTTGGCATGATTGTCGGGAATACGGGCAAGATGGCACGTGATTGGTCACTCATGATGCAAACTGAAATTGCAGAGTTATTTGAACCAACTGCAAAGGGTCGTGGTGGTTCATCAACCATGCCGCATAAGCGTAATCCAGTTGCAGCAGCTTCAGTACTTGCAGCAGCAAATCGTGTACCAGCACTTATGTCTAGTATCTATCAAAGCATGGTGCAGGAACATGAGCGTAGCTTAGGCGCATGGCATGCAGAATGGCTGGCAATCCCTGAAATTTTTCAGCTTTGTGCTGGAGCATTAACTCGTACTGGTGAAGTTTTACAAGGTTTTGAAGTTAATGCTGAGCATATGCAGCAGAACCTTGACTGTACCAACGGGCTGATTATGGCCGAAGCTGTGATGATGGCACTTGCTCCAAAAATTGGACGTTTAAATGCTCATCATGTTGTTGAAGCAGCTTGTAAAACAGCCGTGGCTCAAAAGCAGCATTTATCTGAGGTGGTTAGTCAGTTAGAGGAAGTAAAAGAACATTTTAGTCAAACAGAAATTTTGGAAATATTTAAAGCAGAAAATTATTTGGGCAACATTCAAGCTCAAATTGATGCTGTTCTGCAAGAAGCACAAGGAGGAGACATAAAGTGAAACAGCTTATAACCAACCGACAAGGGAAACAACTCGCTGTATATACCGACGGATTAAAAGATGCTCCAGCACTTGTGTTATCTAACTCCTTAGGAACAGATCATGGAATGTGGCAGCCGCAAGTAGATGAGCTTAAAAGTCATTTTAATGTCATTACATACGACACACGTGGTCATGGCGAAAGTGATGTAGTCACTGAAACATCTTTACAAAATTTAGGTGAAGATGTGGTTGATATTTTAGATGCCTTAAAAGTTGAAAAAGCTCATTTTTGTGGCATTTCAATGGGTGGAATTACTGGGCTTTGGTTGGGTATTCATCATCCAGAGCGCTTTTTAAGTATTACTGTCGCAAATTCGGCGGCAAAAATTGGACAGGCTGAGGCGTGGTTGAGTCGCGCAGAATCAGTAGAACAAAATGGACTGGCTGAATTGGTTAAAACCACGCACACACGTTGGTTTAGCGAAAAATTCGACTATCAACATAATGTGGTTGCACAAACGACGATTCAAAGTCTGGCAAACACACCAGCACAAGGTTATGCCAATGCGTGCCGTGCTTTAGCACATGCTGATTTAAGAGATGAAATTACGCAAATCCAAGTTCCTGTATTGCTCATTGCAGGAACGGCAGATCCAGTGACCACAGTAGCAGATGCTGAGTTTATGCAGAATGCTATTAAGAACAGCCAACTCGCGAAACTGGAAGCTTCGCATCTTTCTAATATTGAGCAACCGCAAAGATTTACTCAGGAATTAACTAGGTTTATTCAGCAAATCTAATAGCTTAGTGATTTAAAAGGAATTGGCCTTAAGGAGGCAAACATGGCGTCTCAGGATTACGCTGCACCAAATAAAAGTATCGATGCTCAAGCATTAATTAATGATGCTCCACTCAGTAAATATCAATGGATGATCGCGATCATCTGTTTCTTAATTATTTTCACTGATGGTATCGATACTGCTGCAATGGGTTTTATTGCTCCAGCTTTGGCTCAAGATTGGGGAATTGATCGTTCTCAGTTAGGTCCAGTGATGAGCGCAGCACTTGGTGGAATGATTATTGGAGCTTTGGTTTCTGGCCCAACAGCTGACCGCTTTGGCCGAAAAGTTGTTTTGGCTGTTGCAATGCTTGTGTTTGGTGGTTTTACCTTGGCATCTGCTTATGCAACTAACTTAGATAGCCTTGTCGTTTTACGCTTTTTGACAGGTATTGGTTTGGGTGCAGCGATGCCAAATGCCACCACATTATTCTCTGAATACTGTCCAACACGCATTCGTTCATTACTCGTGACATGTATGTTTTGTGGCTACAACTTAGGTATGGCAACAGGCGGCTTTATTAGTAGCTGGCTTATCCCGACTTATGGTTGGCACAGCCTATTTTTACTGGGTGGCTGGTCACCTTTGATCTTAATGATTTTAGTGATTTTTGTTCTACCTGAGTCTTACCGCTTTTTAATTGTAAAAGGTAAGAATCCTGAAAAAGTACGCAAAATCTTAAATCATATTGCACCAGCTCAGATTCAAAATGCGACTGCATTTCATGTACCTGAAGAGAAAACCGAAACAGCTCAAAAGAAAAATGTTTTTGGAATTATGTTTTCTAAACCATATGCAAAAGGAACACTTTTACTTTGGTTGACCTATTTCATGGGCTTAGTGGTTGTTTACTTGCTTACCAGCTGGTTACCAACACTCATGCGTGAAACAGGTGCTTCAATGGAGCGTGCTGCATTTATTGGTGGATTGTTCCAGTTCGGTGGTGTGGTAAGTGCATTATTTATTGGTTGGGCAATGGACAAATTCAACCCGAACCGAGTCATTGCCATTTTCTACTTTGCTGCGGGTCTATTTGCGATTGCTGTTGGTCAAAGCTTAGGAAACTCAACATTACTTGCTGTATTGGTTCTTTGTGCAGGTATCGCAATTAATGGTGCGCAATCTTCAATGCCTGCTTTAAGTGCTCGTTTTTATCCAACGCAATGCCGTGCAACGGGTGTGTCTTGGATGACGGGTATTGGACGTTTCGGCGCGGTATTTGGTGCTTGGATTGGTGCCGTATTACTTGGTAATGATTGGTCGTTTACTGCCATTCTCAGTTTATTACTAATTCCAGCGACTGCTGCGGCTGTTGCTGTATTTGTTAAATCACTTGTTGCGCATACCGATGCAACTTAATAGAGGTCTATCACAATGAATGATGAACAACGCTATAAACAAGGCATTGAGGTGCGGACTGAAGTTTTGGGTGAAAAGCATGTTGGTCGGTCTTTGCAAAACTTAAATGACTTTAACCAAGATTTTCAAAACTTTATTAGCCGTTACGCATGGGGTGAGGTGTGGTCGCGTCCGGGCTTACCACGTCATACACGTAGTTTAGTCACTATCGCAATTTTATTGGCGCTTGGTCGTGAAGATGAACTACGCATGCATTTACGTGCTTGTTTCAACAATGGTGTAACTAAAGAAGATTTAAAAGAGTTGATCTTACACAGTTCACTCTATGCAGGTTTACCTGCTGCAAACGCTGCAATGCATATGGCTGAAGAAGTCTTTAAAGAGTTGGGGATAGAAGTAAACCCAATTGCAGCGAAAGAACAGGATTAAGGAGATAAAGATGTCACAACATAGCTGGGGTGCTTACGCCCAACGTAATACAGATGATCATCCACCAGCGTATACGCCAGGTTATAAAACAAGTGTATTGCGTTCGCCAAAAAATGCATTGATCTCTATTAACGAGACTTTAACTGAAGTTACTGCACCGCATTTTTCTTCGAATCTGTTTGGTCCAAAAGATAACGATTTGATTTTGAACTATGCCAAAGATGGTTTACCAATTGGTGAACGTGTCATTGTTCATGGCTATGTTCGTGACCAATTTGGTCGTCCTGTAAAAAATGCACTTCTAGAAGTATGGCAAGCCAATGCTTCTGGTCGTTACCGTCACCCAAACGACAAGTTTATTGGTGCAATGGATCCTAACTTTGGTGGTTGTGGTCGTACCTTAACTGATGAAAACGGTTTTTATATTTTCCGTACCATTAAACCGGGTCCATACCCATGGCGTAACCGCATTAATGAATGGCGTCCTGCGCATATCCATTTCTCTTTAATTGCTGATGGTTGGGCTCAGCGTCTAATTTCACAGTTTTATTTTGAAGGCGATACGCTCATCGATACTTGCCCGATTTTAAAAACGATTCCTTCTGAAGATCAACGTCGTGCCTTAATTGCACTAGAAGATAAAAACAACTTTATCGAAGCTGATAGTCGTTGTTACCGTTTTGACATTACTTTACGTGGCCGTCGAGCGACTTACTTCGAAAACGAATTGACTTAATCGGGAGCATGAGCATGAATAACTGGAATTTTCAGGAACTAAAAGAAACTCCATCTCAAACAGGTGGACCTTACGTTCACATTGGCTTATTGCCACAACAAGCAAATATTGAAGTGTTTGAAAACAACTTTAATAACCAGTTAGTACAAGATCAGACCAAAGGTGAGCGCATTCGTCTTGAAGGTCAAGTGTTTGACGGATTGGGTTTACCGCTACGCGATGTGCTGATTGAGATTTGGCAAGCTGATGCAAACGGTATTTACCCAAGTCAGGCAGATACGCGTGAGCAAAAAGCTGATCCTGCATTTCAGGGTTGGGGTCGTACTGGTGCTGACTTTGAAACAGGTATCTGGAGCTTTAATACAATTAAGCCAGGTGCTACAGCCGGTCGCAAAGGTTCAACTCAAGCACCGCATATTGCATTAGTCATTTTCGCTCGCGGTATTAACTTAGGTCTTCATACACGTGTTTATTTTGACGATGAAGCTGAGGCAAATGCTAACGATCCAATTCTAAATAGCATTGAATGGGCACCACGTCGCCAAACGCTTATTGCAAAACGTTTTGAAGAAAATGGTGAAGTTGTTTATCGCTTTGATATTCGTATTCAAGGCGATGACGAAACTGTATTTTTTGATATTTAAGAAACACTTAAGGCTACACATGATTGTCCATGGATGCGTGTAGCCTTTTTAAAGGATGGTATGACAGAGATGAAAATGAAAACATTATTAAGCTTAAGTTTGCTTGCACTCCCATTTTTTACTGCACAGGTGAATGCTGAACCTGTTGCTTTAGCTACTCAAACACAACCTGCGACTACAGCAGTTAAAACAATTGTTCCAATTACAGCAAAAACCAAAGAACAAGCTTTGGCGCAAGCTCAAGTGATTGCAAATACAGCAGATGCTGATTTAGCCGAGTTTCGTATCGATTTATTAAGCTTTGCCAGCGATACAAAACAAGTGATTGCTTTGGGGCATGAATTAAAAAAGATTTTAGGCAATAAGCCAATGATTGCCACCATTCGTACCAAAAACGAAGGTGGCCAGCTTGAAATTAGTGATGCTGATTATGGTAAGACTTATCAGGCTTATTTAAAAAATCCGTTCATGGATTGGTTAGATGTTGAAATGTTCCGTGATCAAAAAGTAGTTTCAGAGATTGTTCAAAAAGCACATCAAAAGAAAGTGCTGATTGTGATGTCTAATCATGACTTTCAAAAAACACCGAGCCAAGATGAAATTGAAAAACGTTTGTTAAAACAAGATCAAATGGGGGCAGATATTCTAAAAATTGCCGTAATGCCAAAATCTAAACAAGACGTTTTCATTTTAATGAACGCAACTTTAAAAGTAAGTCAGCAAACCACTAAACCATTGTTAACGATGTCGATGGGACAACTTGGTACGATTTCTCGTGTTGCGACTGCCAACATGGGCGGAAGTTATAGCTTTGGCATGATTGGGCAGGCTTCTGCACCAGGACAAATTGATGTGACTAAGCTCAAACAGATTTTAAAAACCGTTCAACCAACAAACCCATAAATCATAAGGATATGATGAAATGAATACATTACGTTTAACTACTCTTGCATTAGGTTTGATGGTTTCAGGAATAACTGCGGCACAAACTTATGTTGTTGACCGTTATCAAGACGATAGCAATAAAGGTTCTTTACGCTGGGCAATTGAACAAGCCAATGCAAATTCAAGCGAAGCGAGCGAGATCTTGATTCAGGCGGTAGGCAAAGCACCTTATGCGATTAAATTAAATAGCGCACTTCCTGAAATTAAAGCACCTGTCAAAATCATTGGTACCCAGTGGGATAAAACGGGTGAATACATCGCAATTGATGGCTCAAATTATATTAAAGGCGAAGGTGCAAAAGCTTGTCCTGGTGCAAAACCTGAACAGTACGGAACAAATGTCCGTACCATGACTTTACCGGGCTTGGTACTACGTGACGTCAACAATGTCACTTTAAAAGGTTTAGACATTCATCGTTTCTGTATCGGTGTATTGGTTAACCGTTCAAGCAATAACCTTATTCAACATAACCGTATTAGTAATAATTATGGTGGTGCTGGTGTCATGCTTACTGGTGATGACGGACAAGGTAACCCAACTGCAACCACGACCAATAACAACAAAGTTTTAGACAACATCTTCCAAGACAATGGTGATGGTTTAGAACTGACCCGTGGCGCTGCGTTTAATTTAATTGCAAATAACCATTTTGTTTCAACGAAAGCGAACCCAGAGCCATCACAAGGTATTGAAATTTTGTG
The DNA here is from genome assembly GCF_044538495.1 of Acinetobacter sp. ABJ_C4_1. Taxonomy (NCBI): domain Bacteria; kingdom Pseudomonadati; phylum Pseudomonadota; class Gammaproteobacteria; order Moraxellales; family Moraxellaceae; genus Acinetobacter; species Acinetobacter sp. ABJ_C4_1. Next base: position 46,977 of record NZ_JBIUCQ010000011.1, read on the forward strand.
GGGTAATGACAATGCCGTAGTCGGTAATAAATTCGAAAACTATTCGGATGGCTTACAGATTAACTGGGGTAAACGTAACTATATTGCCTACAACGAAATGACCAATAACTCGATTGGTTTCAACATGACAGGCGATGGCAACATTCTTGATAGCAATAGAGTGCATGGTAACCGTATTGGTGTTGCTATTCGTTCGGAAAAAGATGCGAATGCAAAAATTACATTGACTAAAAACCTGATTTGGGACAATGGTAAAGATATTAAACGCTGTGAAGCTGGTGGTTCATGTGTACCAAATCAGCGTTTAGGTGCAATTGTATTTGGTGTACCTGCACTTGAACACGAAGGTTTTGTCGGTTCTCGTGGTGGTGGCGTAGTTGTTGATCCATCTAAGCAACAAAAAACATGTACTCAACCAAATCAACAAAACTGTAATGCTCAGCCGAATCAGGGCATTAAAGCACCTAAGTTAACCGTTAATAAAGGTTCAGTTGCTGTAGAAATTAATGGATTACCAAACCAACGCTATCAAGTTGAGTTCTTTGGAAATCAAAATGCGGCATCAAAAGAAGCTGAGCAATATTTAGGAGCGGTTACCGTTGCTACAGATGCCGAAGGCAATGCAAAAGCAAATTGGAAGCCAACAGTCAAAGTTGCCTCAATTACAGCAAATGTAACGGATCACTTTGGAGCAACTTCTGAACTCGGGTTTGTGCAAGTTAAATAACAACAAATAAAGCGCCTCAAACAGAGGCGCGTTTAAAAGATAAAAAGGACTTGAAATGCCAAATTTAGTGAAACTGAGTGTGTTAACAATTGCTGTATTAGGCAGCCAATTTGTTCTTGCCAATGAACCTTGGTCACAAGACCGTCAATGGTTGCTTGGTGACTGGAATGGCAAGCGCCAACAATTAGAGCAACAAGGCTATAAATTTACAGCTTCTATTATGAGCCAAGCTGCTACAAATTTAGATGGTGGTTACAACGACAGCAATACTTTTGAAAATGCCGCACAACTTTCTTTAGGTGCCAACTTCGATTTAGAAAAAATTGCTGGTTGGAAAGATACAACAGCGAGCCTAGTCGTGACTAAACGTGACGGAAATGCGCTTACTTTGGAGCGTATTAAAGACCCACGTTCTAGTCAATTAGGTAACGCCCAAGAAATTTATGGTCGTGGCAAAATCTGGCGTCTGTCTCAAGCATGGGTAAAAAAAGGTTTTGATGATAATACCGTACAGGTCAAAGTTGGCCGTATGGGCATGTCAGAAGACTTCAATAGTTCTCAATGTGAGTTTCAGAACTTATTGCTTTGCGGTGGACAGCTAGGAAAATCAATTGGTTCAATTTGGTATAACTCACCAGTTGGTGTTTGGGCGGCAAACGTTAAATATCAATTTGCGCCTGAGTGGAATTTTGGAATTGGTGTCTATGAGGTCAATCCAGACAACATTAAAACAGCATCAAATAGTGATGGTTTTAATCTGGATATGAATAATGTGAAGGGCGCAACTATACCGGTTGAGCTCGCATGGAAACCAAAACTTGCAGTCTTTAATGGTTTACCGGGTGAATATAAAGTAGGTGCGCTGTACTCAACCGCAGAAGCGAATGATATTAAAACCGCGGGTAAAGTTCATGATGGAAAACAAAGTTTCTGGATCAATGCTCAACAACAACTTAGCCATGCCGGCCAAGATCCAAAACGCGGTTTATATGTAAGTTTTAATGGCGTTGTAAATGATAAAGCAACGACTTTTGTTCAAAGTACCCAACAACTTGCGCTCTGGTATAAAGGGCCATTTGACAGCCGTCCAAATGATTCGATTGGATTTGGTATCGCCAATTATGTGGTCAATGACCGTGCTAAAGATAAGCAAATCGCAACAAACGAAAGCCGCGGATACTATAGCTATGATCCGATCGCATCTAACTATATTCCAATTCAAGACGACGAGCTAAATGTCGAGTTGAACTATACCTATCAATGGTCTCCAGCTGTCATGTTGCGTCCAAATATTCAATATATCCATCAACCTGCTGGTGTAAAAGAGGTTGACGATGCTTGGGTGGCGGGCCTGAGTGTGAAAGTCAATTTTTAACAATGATGATGGCTGGTTAGACATGGTTTAACTGGCCCAAATGCTTGAACTATTGTGTTCAGTATATGTGGAGTAGGATCTATGTCTGAGTCAGATTCTAAGTTTCATATCTTATTCAAAATATGGTGTTTTATATTAGGTCTAGTTTTATTGGCTACCGGTGTTTTTTACATTGTCGGTGGTGGAAAGCTAGTATCTCTCGGTGGTTCTTGGTATTTCCTTATCTCAGGACTATTTATAACAGTTTCAGCAATTAGTATTTTCCGTAAAAAAGCACTGAGTGTATGGATTTTTGCGGCTGTTTTTGTTGGTACGGTAATTTGGTCATTTGTTGACGCTGGATGGGAATTTTGGCCGTTATTCTCGCGCTTAATGTTTCCTGCTGGCCTTTTTGCTGCCTTGCTATTTACTTTGCCTTCAATTCGACGTTACCAATTTCAAAACGGTTCGGCAGCTCCAGCGTATGCTGTTGGTGGTCTAGTTGTTATCGGTATGTTGATTGCGCTTTACCAAATGTTCCAGCCGCATCCAACAGTAGCAAGTTCGGGCGAAAAGCTACCTTTAGTACCAGTTGACCCAGCTAAAAAACAGGTAAATTGGGAAAATTATGGAAACGATACGGGCGGTAGTCGTTTTGTTGCTCTCGATCAAATTAACCGAGATAACGTTCATAAGCTAAAAGAAGCATGGCGCTTTAGAACAGGTGATTTTACAACGGGTAGCGGTAATGGTGCTGAAGACCAAATGACCCCGCTACAAGTTGGAAATAAAGTCTTTTTATGTACACCACATAACAACATTTTTGCGATAGATGCTGACTCAGGTAAACAGCTCTGGAAAGCTGAAGTGAACTCTAAAGCCGATGCGTGGGAGCGTTGCCGTGGTGTTGCATACTTTGATTCAACAAAAGCACTTGTACAACCAACATTAGCTGGCGCAACTCCGGTAACTACTGTTGCGGGTAACACAACATGTCCACGCCGTGTATATACCAATACACCAGATGCTCGTTTAATTGCAGTCAATGCAGATACTGGTGAGCGTTGTGCTGACTTTGGGGTGAATGGAACGGTTAATCTACTCGAAGGCTTAGGCGATGGAACAAAAGCTCCACGTTTTGAAGTGACTTCTGCACCAACTATTGCGGGTACAACTATTGTAGTGGGTAGCCGTATTGCTGATAACGTAGCAGCGGATATGCCGGGTGGTGTAATCCGTGGTTATGACGTGATTACAGGCAAACTCCGCTGGGCATTTGACCCACGTAATCCTGATCCTAACCATGTTCTAAAACCGGGCGAAACTTATAAACGTAGTTCGGCAAACTCTTGGGCCGCCATGTCGTATGACCCACAAATGAATACAGTGTTCTTACCTATGGGGAGTTCATCTGTTGATATTTGGGGTGGTAACCGTAATCCGTTAGATCATAAGTACAACACTTCTGTTTTAGCACTTGATGCAACAACAGGTAAAGAGAAGTGGGTATATCAAACTGTTCATAACGATTTATGGGACTTTGACTTACCAATGCAACCAAGTCTAGTCGACTTCCCATTAAAAGATGGTACGACTAAACCGGCTGTTGTGATTGGAACCAAATCAGGCCAATTCTTTGTTCTTGATCGTGTAACGGGCAAACCGTTAACTAAAGTGATTGAGCAGCCAGTGAAAGCGGCAAATATTCCGGGTGAGCAATACAGTTTAACTCAACCACGTTCAGTTGAAATGCCTCAAATTGGTAATCAGACTTTAACCGAGTCAGATATGTGGGGTGCAACGCCGTTTGATCAACTTATGTGCCGTATTAACTTTAAGTCAATGCGTTACGAAGGTTTATTTACTGCACCGGGCACTGATGTTTCATTAAGTTTTCCAGGCTCTTTAGGTGGTATGAACTGGGGCAGCATTGCTTTTGATCCAACTCATCGTTATATGTTTGTGAACGATATGCGTCTTGGTTTATGGGTGCAACTCATAAAACAAACCCCTGAAGATATCAAGATTCAGGCGAGTGGTGGTGAAAAAGTAAATACTGGTATGGGTGCTGTACCAATGAAAGGTACACCATATAAAGTGAATAAAAACCGCTTTATGTCTGCCTTAAGTATTCCTTGTCAAAAACCACCATTTGGTACTATGACCGCAATTGACATGAAAACTCGTCAGGTTGCATGGCAAGTGCCACTTGGTACAGTTGAAGATACAGGACCACTTGGTATTAAGATGGGCTTAAAAGCACCGATTGGTATGCCGACTATTGGTGGCCCTATGGCAACTCAAGGTGGCTTAGTGTTCTTTGCTGCAACTCAAGATTACTACTTGCGTGCTTTTGATTCATCTACAGGTAAAGAGCTGTGGAAGTCACGTATGCCAGTAGGTAGCCAAGGAACTCCAATTAGCTATGTTTCACCTACAACAGGTAAACAATATGTGGTTGTTACCGCAGGTGGAGCACGCCAGTCTCCAGATCATGGTGATTATGTAATCGCATATACCTTAGAAAAGTAAGTAAAGAGGGCAAAAGGATAAATTTTCTTTTGCCCTTATTCTTTTTAATATCTTTTTTCTATTAAAGTGATTATGTAAATTCTATAATTTTAATGAGATAGCTTTACCAAGTAGTAAAAAAGTGCTTGAAGTTATTGCTAAACTTAAAATATTCTTATAAATGATTCATCCTAAACACTAGAGATAGCCGAACTATTAAGCATTTTTTTATAATGTTTTACCTATAAATAAAACTTTAAACTTTATTAAGTTTTGTTTAACTTAAGGCTGTGAATTTTAATTAAAAATAAACATTATTAGGTTTTTAACCTGGAAAAACAGGTTTTTTTTGTTGGAAAAACAAGCGTAAATATATACTTATATTATATTTAAATAATGTATTGCATTAAGATAGAATGGTTCCTGCAGGTTATTACTACCCAGTAATAATTTGTATTTCAGGAATTTAAGCTTTAATTGGCTTAAGGCTCATCGAAAGATGGGCCTTTTTTTATGTGCTTTCTATTGCAATTTTTTTATAATATTAAAAATAGCCTAAGTATTATTAAATAAAAATATGAAAACTGAGTCTTTAATGACAATTCAGATATGATTTGTTAGATTAAAGCCACTTCATAATAATAGGTGATGTAATGAGATTTTTAGTTCTTGCAACTTTATCCGGTTTGGCTTTAATGGGTTGCGCTTCTGTTCAGCAAGCTCCGAATACACAAGAAACAATTCGCTATGCTTCTAGTCCATGTTTTGGTGCATGCCCAATTTACTCAGTAGAAGTGGCGCCTACAGGGTTAATTCGTTTTGAAGGTAAACAATATACAAAAACACTTGGTGTTAAAGAAATCCAAGGTAGCGTAAAAGATTATCAAAAACTTGCAGATGAATTAAAAACTTACCGTCCTCAAACAGGAACTCAATCTAAAACTGCGGGTTGTCAGCAAACAGCAACCGACATGTCTAGCTATTACATTACTTGGATTCAACCAAATGGTACTGAAACAAAATTAAGCCATTACACAGGTTGTATCTCTCCAGCAAATAATAGATTGAATAAAGTCATGGAAAAATTACCTGAACAGTTAGGCATTAAAGATCTAATTTAATGACAAAAGCCCCAAAACCTTGGGGCTTTTTCTTGTTAAGAAGAATTATAAACTCAAAAGTTTTATATTAAGTATTTCTAAAAGAATCAGCGTATAATACAGATTATAAAAACATATATTGTTAAGAGTGGTTATATGTCAAATATTGTCTATGCCTTTTTGGGTGGTTTATTACTCGGCATCGCAACAGTTGGATATTTATATATAAATGGCCGTATAGCCGGAATTAGTGGATTGCTTGCTCAAATCATTAATCCTACTAAAGATACTTTTAAAAGTTCTGCATTCTGGTTCATTGCAGGACTCGTGATTACACCTTTCATATATGGTTATTTTTTTCAGCCTGAAATTGAAATTAAAGCCAATACATTTGCACTTATTTTAGCAGGTGTACTTGTTGGCTTTGGAACACGGCTAGGCTCTGGATGTACAAGCGGCCATGGCATTTGTGGTATGAGCAGATTGTCAAAACGCTCAATAATAGCGACCGCAGTTTTTATGTTTGCTGGCATGCTGACTGTTTATGTTATTCGCCATGTGTTGGGGTAATCTTATGAAAAATATCTTTGCTTTTATATTTGGTGGTTTGTTTTCATTGGGGTTAATGATTTCTGGTATGTCTAACCCTGCAAAGGTTTTAGGGTTTCTAGATATTTTTGGACAATGGGATATTAGCTTAATGTTTGTGATGTTAGGCGCAATTGTTGTGGCATTTATTCCATTTCAAAAGGCTATAAAAAGTCCTAAAACGCTTTTTAATGAGAAAATTCAATTACCAATGAATACACAGATTGACCAAAGGTTAATTGTTGGTGCTTTTATTTTCGGTATAGGCTGGGGAATAGCAGGGATATGTCCAGCGCCCGCTTTAACTCTGATTGGATTAGGACATTTTGAAGCGCTCTATTTTATTGTGGCAATGTTATTAGGAATGTTTATTTATCGGGTCTTAAATAAAGGAAATTAAACCTATGCAACAACCTCTAGTAAAAGATTTTTTTGATGAAAACACCAATACTTTTAGCTATGTTGTTGCGGATTTAGCGACTCGTCAATGCGCAATTATTGATAGCGTGCTTGACTACGATGCCGCATCGGCCACTACAAAAACAACTAATGCTGATCTGATTGTCGATTATGTCTTGGCACAAAACTTTAAAGTGCAATGGATTTTAGAAACTCACGTCCATGCTGACCATATGACTGCTGCCCAATATTTAAAATCTAAATTGGGCGGTGACATTGCAATTAGTCAAAAAATCTCGGTAGTACAAGCAACATTTTCGGCTATTTATAATTTTGATTTTAAGAAATTTAATGAAAATCAACCGTTTGATTATTTATTTGAAGATCATGAACATTTCAAAATAGGGGATATTGAAGCCTATAACATTCCTACACCAGGGCATACACCCGCTTGCTTGAGTTATGTGATTGCCGATGCTGTTTTTGTCGGTGATACTCTATTTATGCCCGATTATGGCTCAGCGAGATGCGATTTTCCTAAAGGGAGTGCGGCTGCACTTTATGATTCGGTACAAAAGCTTTATACACTTCCTGACGATATGCGTATGTTTCTATGCCATGATTATAAGCCCGAAGGCCGTGACGAATATATCTGTCAAACAGATATAAAAACTCAAAAGCAAAGCAATATCCATTTAAATCGACGCGTTTCTAAGGACTCATTCATAAAAATGCGTCAAGAAAGAGATGCTACTTTGGCAATGCCAAAATTAATTCTGCCTTCAATTCAAATTAATATGAACGGTGGAAATTTTCCGGAACCTGAAGCGAATGGCATCCGCTATTTAAAAATCCCATTTAATTACTTTTAGAAATAGCCTAAGCATACATTCCAACCATTTTATTTATTCAAATAGCCTAAGCAAAAACAAAATTAATCTTATGAAAATAGCCTAAGTAAGATTTAAAGAACTTGTCTTAAATCCCGCGCAGTCTCTTGCAATAGCGGCAAAATATGTTGAATTAAATATTCTTCAGTTGTTCTCATGGTTGGAGAAACAATGTTTAAAGCAGCAACCACTTTAAAGTCTTGTCCATAAATCGGTACGGCGAGCGCATGAACACCTAATTCATGCTCTTCACGCGAATAACACCAATCTTGTTCTCGGATTTCTTTTAGTAACTCTAAAAATTTATCATTTTCGACATGCGTATATTTAGTTAAACGCTGAAGTGGATATTTTTGAAGCCAGTCCAATTGTTCTTCTTGGCTTAAATGTGCCAGTAAAATTTTACCCGCCGATGTCGCATGAGCAGGTAAGCGATTACCTAAGTGTAAGCCGTATGGATTTACACGGTCAGTTTGTTGGTGGGCAGCACTACGGGCAATGGTAATGGCTTCATAACCATCAAGCACCATCACTGAATAAATAAGTGAAGTTTGGTTAGTTAACAGATTTAATAAAGGCTGAGACACTTTCGGAAGCTGAGCTGCACCTAAATAAGCTCCTGAAAATTTAAGAACTTTCGGGGTTAAATAGTAATAGTGACCATCAGACTCAAGATAACCTAAATATTCTAAAGTTAATAAGTGACGTCTTGCTGCCGCTCGGGTGAGCCCGGTTTTTTCAGCCGCCATAGAAATATTTAAACGATGTTGATTACTACTAAAGCTATCTAAAATCGCCATGCCTTTACCGATGCCAGCAATGTAATCTTCATGACGAATCGTTTTTTTGTTGTCCTGATTCTGGATTATCCGTTCATCTTTACTCATTACTGATCCTTGTACGATAGAAGCTTAGTAGATCAATTTGCTTTACTGAAAAAGTTTAATAATTTCATGTCGCAAAAATTGATGTCTTAAATTATCCCTCAAATCTTCGTGCCAAAACATACCCATTTTAATATTGGTCATCTCAAAAGGTAGAGAATGTAACCGAATCTCAGGGCTATAAGATAAATGCTGCAAAATCATACGGGGCATGGTAAGTATTGCGTCGGCTTGGGCTCCCAAAACTTGTAACGCCGTTGAGTAGTTTTGACAGCGCATAAATACATTTCTAGAGATTTTTTGGTGTTGGTTTAAATAAATATCTTCAAGTAAAGCGCCCGTACGGCGTGATGAAACTCCTATGTGCCGACCACTAATATAACTAGCTAAATCGACTTCTTTAAGTTGGCTGCAAATAACGAACTCATCTGTGACCAAATGATCAAAGGTAATTTTTGGAGATAAGTATTGTTCTAGGTCAATCACGAAATCGAGCTGTTGTGTCGCCAAGTCCGCCATAATATGTTTTCGATCGAGTTTCATACTCACAAACTGCAAATCTAAATTAAGATTTTGAAAATGTTCAGCAAGCCTTGGAAGAATAATCGGCTCAATTTCATCATGCACGGCGATTTTTAAGCTTTTTAAACTTGTTGGATCGAACACATGTTTCTGTTGGCTAATATTTTGAATGGTTAAAAGTGCTTGTTTCACAGTTGGATAAATCTGCTCGGCAAAAGGAGTAGCAGACATTTTATTGCCTACACGTATAAATACTTCATCTTCAAGTTGTTGACGTAATCGTTGCAAAGCATGACTTGCCGCTGACTGCGTAATATTGAGACTACTTGCCGCATTTGAAATACTTTTTTGCTCATAAATCGCGATAAAAAGCGGATATAAATTAATATCAATTCGGTGAAAAAAACTTAGGTCTAGACCATGTAGGTTATGAATATTATTCATGAAGCATTATTTAATAAAATCATTTCATTCATATTAAGTTTCAAGTTATGTTGATGTAAAGACCAGATAATGATGTAAAGGAAAAAGAATGTTTGAACTCTCCAAGAAAGCTCAAGATTTTGCTGAGCGAACTAAAAAATTTATTCAAGAAGAAATAGAACCTGTCGAAGCAAAATTTTGGGAAGAAGTTCACGAGTTAAATCCAGATGGAAACTGGAAAAAATGGCAATGGCCTGAACTGTTAGAAACTTTGAAATCTAAAGCCAAACAGGCAACCCTTTGGAATATGTTTTTACCAGATGAAAAGTTGGGTGCTGGGTTAACTGTTCAAGAATATGCGCATATTGCTGAATTAACTGGTCGTAGTTTATTGGCGCCCACTGTTTTTAACTGTAATGCACCAGATACGGGAAATATGGAAGTGTTATGGCGCTATGGCAGTGAACAGCAAAAACAGCAATGGTTAGAGCCTTTATTGGATGGAAAAATTCGCTCTGTTTTTTGCATGACTGAACCAGATGTCGCGTCAAGCGATGCAACTAATATGCAAGCGACTGCACTCATTGACGGTAATGAAATTGTTTTAAATGGCAAAAAATGGTGGTCGTCTGGCTTAGGTGACCCAAATGCCAAAGTCATTATTTTTATGGCACATACACCAGATGAAACCAAAGACCGCCATCATCAACACTCTATGGTTTTAGTACCGATTGACACTGCGGGTGTGGAGATTCAACGGATGTTACCTGTGTTTGGTGACTACGATGCGCCGCATGGACATGGTGAGGTTCATTTTAATAATGTTCGAGTACCTCTTGAAAACTTTATTGGTGGAGCGGGGCAAGGTTTTGAAATTGCACAAGGTCGTTTAGGGCCGGGGCGTATTCACCATTGCATGCGCTGTATCGGAGCTGCTGAAAAAGCATTAGAGCTTATGATTGATAGAGGCATGTCTAGAACGGCGTTTGGCAAAGAAATTTTAAAACTTGGTGGGAACCTCGAACGTGTAGCCGATGCGCGAGTAGCCATAGATCAAGCCAGACTTTTAACCTTGTATGCTGCTTATAAAATGGATACTTTAGGAAATATGGCTGCTTTAACAGAAATATCTGCAATTAAAGTAGTGGCTCCGAGTGTTTTAGAAAAAGTAGTCGACATGGCGATTCAGCTACATGGCGGTGCGGGCCTTTCAAGAGATACACCATTAACAGGTTTCTTTGCTCAAGCACGCAGTTTACGTTTAGCTGATGGTCCAGATGAAGTACATAAAGGCATGATTGCCAAATTAGAGTTGGCCAAACGTGGTTATTTCGGTCGTCATAAGAAAGTATAAGTTTAAAGGAAGTTAAGATGTCGGTAATTGATATAGGCGGTGAAGTACGTGAAGGTGAAGAGCTTGATATTGGGGCAGTGGAAAACTGGTTAAAAAGCCAAGATGTTGATTTGGTTGGCCCAGCAGTCGTTACTCAATATACGGGCGGGGCGTCGAATTGGACTTATCGTTTAAAGTATGAAAATACCGATTTAATTTTACGTCGTCCTCCAAAAGGAACAAAAGCGAAGTCGGCCCACGATATGGCCCGTGAATATATGGTGCAGAAAAATCTGGCGCCTTATTATCCAGTGCTTCCTAAAATGGTCGCACTTTGTCAGGATGAATCGGTCATTGGCTGTGATTTTTATGTCATGGAACGCATTGAAGGCATTATTCCTCGTGCAAAGTTACCGCCTGAGCTTGGCTTTAATGAAGAAGATGTTCATGAGCTTTGTGTAAATGTTATTGATAAGCTGATTGAGCTACATCAAGTTCCTTATGAGAACACGCCTTTAGCTGAACTAGGCAAAGGTGCGGGATATTGCCGTAGACAAGTTGAAGGTTGGGATAAGCGCTATGAAAAAGTCCGCACAATCAACGTTCCTTCATTTAAATATGTTCGAAAATGGCTAAACGATAATATCCCTCAAGATTCTACGACTTGTATTATTCACAATGATTGGCGTTTTGATAATGTGATTTTAGATCCAGAACATCCAACAGAAGTGATTGGCGTGCTGGATTGGGAAATGGCGACCTTAGGTGATCCATTAATGGATTTGGGCAGTGCTTTGGCCTATTGGGTTGAGCCAACGGATAACATGATTTTTAGGTCGACGCGCCGTCAGCCGACTCACTTAAAGGGAATGTTCTCTCGTAAAGAAGTCGTTGAGTATTATTTACAAAAAACAGGATTGGAGCCTCAAAACTGGGCTTTTTATGAAGTGTTTGGTGTATTTCGTTTAGCAGTGATTGCCCAGCAAATCTATTACCGTTATTACCACAAGCAAACCCGAAATCCTGCATTTAAAGATTTCTGGATCGTGATTCATGCGCTACATATCAGAGCTTTAAAACTTATCGCACAGCAAAAATTGCAAGAATCGGAATTTGCTCAGCAATCTCTACAGAAAATACAGGGTATTTTAAGAAGATGACCACAATTTATCTTGTAAGACATGGTCAGGCATCGTTTGGTAAAAGTAACTATGATGAGCTGTCTGAAAATGGTGAGGCTCAGGCGACTTTGTTAGGTCGTTATTTTAAGCAAATATTGAAAGAACCACCTTATGTGGTTGCAGGAACTATGCAGCGCCATGAGCAGACTGCAAAGCTTGCACTAAATGAATGTTTTCCAGATGCAGTAATTCATCATAATAATTTATGGAATGAGTTTAACCATCAACAGGTTTTTGCTCGTTATGAGCCGCGTTTTGAACAGCCTGAACTATTAAAAGCTGACGTGGCGCAAGAACAGAACCCACGCGCATATCTTGCCAAAATATTTGAAGGTGCCATTGGACGATGGACAGATGGTGACTTTCATCATGAATATGATGAGTCTTGGCCACACTTTAAAGAAAGAGTCGAAACAGCATTGCAGCAACTTTGTGATGAGTTAGCAAAAACCAAACCTCGCTATGCAATTGTTTTTACCTCTGGTGGAGTGATTTCTGTAGCTATTGGAAAACTGCTTGAACTCAGTCCTAATCGAACTTTTGCGTTGAATTGGGCAATTGCTAATACAAGCCTCACGACTTTGCGTTTGGTTGGAAACGAAGCTCAGGTTTTAAGTTTAAATGAACATCATTTTATAAAAGCTGAGCGTCCAGATTTACTGACATGGATTTAAAATAAGGATAAAAGCATGGCAAAGACGATTTTAATTACAGGTGCAAGTTCTGGATTGGGCGCGGGTATGGCGCATGAATTTGCAGCAAAAGGTTATAACTTGGCGATTTGTGCACGCCGTTTAGACAGATTAGAAACTTTAAAAACTGAACTTGAAAATCAGTACGGTATAAAAGTCATTGCAAAAAGTCTGGACGTTACCAATTATGATCAGGTTTTTGAAGTATTTCGCGCCTTTAAACAAGAGTTTGGCTATTTAGACCGAATTATTGTAAATGCGGGAGTCGGAAATGGCCGTCGTATTGGTAAAGGTAATTTTGAAATTAACAGAGCCACAGCTGAAACAAACTTTATTTCTGCTTTAGCGCAGTGTGAGGCAGCAACTGAAATTTTTAGAGAGCAAAACGCTGGTCATTTGGTGGTGATGTCATCCATGAGTGCGATGCGCGGATTACCGAAACATTTATCGACTTATGCGGCAAGTAAAGCTGCAGTTGCTCACTTGGCGGAAGGTATTCGTGCTGAATTATTGGATACCCCAATTAAAGTCTCAACCATTTTCCCAGGCTACATCCGAACTGAAATGAATGAAGATGCTAAACATCTACCTTTTGAGGTAGATGCCAAAACAGGATGTAAAGCTTTGGTCAAAGCTATCGAAAAACAACCTGTAAAAGCTTATGTGCCGCAGTGGCCATGGTTACCAATGAGTATTGCTATGAAGGTTTTACCATTAAAGTTGGTCAATAAATTAGGATAAAAAATTACCCCCTAAAGTTTAGGGGGTAATTTTTACTTAGAATTTTTTAGTGTAATTGACGAATAAACGGTCTTCACCAAAGTCATTACCGTGCTTAACGTTGTAATCAATACGAATATATTGCAGGGCCACGCCTTTTAGGAAAGGTTGCTGAAATGCATAGTTTAGAATAACGTTTGACTCGGTTTCATGGTTTTTCTCACCATTTGCTGCTTTAAAGTCATGGCCATAAACATATTTCACCATCGCGTTTAGGCCCGGTACATAGTCTTTAAAGTCGTAGCCATACATCACATGGTAAGACTTTTCATCTTCTTTAAAGAAACCTGTTGCATTCCAGTTAATAAAATAAGTTTCTGGTAAGAAACCATCTGGTAATGGATAAGCTGATTCACCCATAATCTGTTGATAACCCAAACCAAAGGTATGGTTTTTTACTTTGACGGTTTCAAGTAAACCAATGTTCTGCGCATCAATATCAAAAGTATTGCCGTCATCTTTTGCATTGAAGTATTTAAACTTAGAGGTGAGGGCAAAAGTTGGCTGTTTCCACGTATGTTCAAGCCCAACATAATGCTTGTTATACAGATCTTCTAAATTACCAAAATAATATTCACCCTTTAAAGACGGCGTGAATTGATATCGCAGATCAATATAGTTCAATCCATCAGATTCTTTAGTAATCCCATTTGACGTGAAAGAAAACTTTTTAAAGTCTTCTTCATTTCGTGGAGACACTTTTTCCACTCGGCCAATTTCAGCATAAAGCTGATCTGAAAGTTGTGATTTAAGATTGGTTCCCCAATATGAAGTGAGTAACTGACGGCTAGCATCGACTGCCGTTACAGGTAAATCTAGCCAGAGTTCACCGACACTTAAAAGTGTTTTGTCATAGCCCAGCTTTAAGGTCGCGCCGTATTTTAAATAGTCTGAAGCCTGAGATTGCGTTTCTTTATTAAAAGGCAGAACAGTATCTGCGACATGTTTGTCTGAACTTAAGCGTACAGCATATTGAACAGATGCATCAGCCCCAATCGTAATCGGCTTATCTGCTATAACTAGTGGAGTGTCATGCATTTTCGATTTATAAAATAATGATGCTGCTTGAGACCAACTGCCGGTATCTTTGAGTGCATCATTATCAAAATCACGGTTGATATAGGCATTCTTTAAAGTGAATTTCCATTCATCTGCAGTTTGCTGATTTGGATTTGCGGCCCATGAGTTGCTGCACATCAGTAATAAAGTGGCAACGGCTAGAGTGTGTGGTTTAAAACGGTGAAATAATTCCATAATCCATTTCCCAGATGTATGCCAGTCCTCGGCACTACGTAATTTTGAATATTTCGGTACTCTCTAAGCGTTTAATTAGAGAGTACATTTTTGCAATTGGTGAGACCTATTAATTTAATTTTTCAAGCTTCATACTTTCACTAAAGAATTTGCAGCCTTTAAAAAGCAGAATTAGGGCCAGTACACACGACAGACCACCCACAATAGATAAAGAAGAACCCACCATTAACGGACTACCAAAAACTTTATCTGTAATAATTGCTACCAATGTTGTACCAATACCGAGTCCAATTAAGTTGCTCACCAAAAGGAATAGGGCAGAAAGACGTGCTCTAAATTGGTTAGGTGCTAACATCTGCAAAGCAGTTGCTGAAATCACTAAAGGGAAAGATGCAAAGAACATTGCAGGAATCAGTAAGCTAACTGAAAGCCAGAGTTGATCTGTTTGGGTAAAAAATGCAATTGGAATAATCAGGCCAACAATACCAATCACACCCGTGAACATCGGTGCATCTTGGCGTCCTTTTTTAATAAACCAGTCGTTTAGCCATCCAGCACAAAACACGCCTAAAGTATTTGCAACTAGCAATATAGTGCCGAGCATATAGCCTGTTTCAGTCGGCGCGAGTTGAAACTTACGAATATAAAATGCAGGTGTCCAGCTAGTTAGGCTATAGAGTGCCATTGCATAAAAGGTAAAACCTAAATAGTGACAAGCAAAAGTTTTTGCATGTTTCTTGATAAACTGAAGGCACTGCGTGAATTTAACTTGGTCAACTTGTCCGCTTTGGTTGAGCTGCTGTCCTTTACGTGCAGGATCCTTAACTGTCAAAATAAATAGCAAACCAATAATAATGCCGGGCAACCCCACCACTAAAAAGGCAATTTGCCATGCCTTGAGTGCACCTAATAAAGGAACTTCAATGAGTGTCACGCCTTTAAGCAGGTTAATCACATAACCGCCAACTAAAAAGGCGATACCTCCACCTAAAAAAGCACCAATTGAATAGATCCCGACCGCGCGGCCTAGTTTGTCTTTGCTAAACATGTCACTAAACATTGAATAGGCCGCAGGAGATAAAGCTGCTTCACCAACGCCCACAGCCATACGGCTTAGGAATAGTTGAATAAAGTTTTTACTTAAACCGCAAGTTGCTGTTGCTAAGCTCCAGACAATAATCCCGATTGAAATCAGTTTTGGTCGGGAAAAACGGTCGGCAATATAGGCTAATGGTAAGCCCATCACAGCGTAGAATAGTGAAAAGGCAAGGCCATGTAACAAGCTAAATTGAGTATCTGAAAGTTGAAGGTCTGCTTTGATGGGTTCAATCATCAACGCCAGAATTTGACGGTCAATAAATGAAAAAATATAGGCCAACATACAAAGTATGACCACATACCATGCATATGCATTGGTTTTCTTTTGTATCCTTTCAACAGCGATATTACTTTGGTTCATACACTTAATCCTTATGTATAAAACGCTTTAAAGAAATTGATCTCTAGCTTCTATTCATCCTCAAAATTTTTGATACGTCCCCATTTGAAATGAATAATGAAACGGCTAGAAATGATTGAATTTGGTTTGGTAAGGGGCCTTGAAGAAGGTGACTTAACACAAACGGAAATAGTAATGCTGACTAGATTATTGAATTATTATTTTCTTTTTATATGTAAAATTCCATTACTTGTTGAGTATGTTTAGATACCTAAAAAGTATGTTAAGTGAGCTGCCGGGAGGGTTTAATTGTTTTAAGTATTTGAATTTAATAAATTTTATTATTTGTGGCAGATTTTTTATAGTGAGCAGCTAAAGAAAGACTAGCTTTAACTGCTCTAGAGCCCAGTTAATTTAATGTCGATGGAAATAATTAACTTGATGGCATGAGATCAAATAATTTTTTTAACTGATGATTTAGATTATGCAGTTCATCTTCTGAAAAAGCATTGAGGATCCCCGCTAAGGTAACCACACTAATTTGGTTAATCTGCTCAACAAGCTCAACACCTTTGGCCGTTAATTTCACCATCGAAATCCGTTCATCAGCGGTAGAAGAGTAGACTTCCACAATGCCATCTTCTACCAAACGATATACAGCCTTTGTTGCTGTTGTGAGTTTTAAAGTAGAAAGATTGGCAATGTCAGTGATACTGGCTTCCCCAAGCGCATTGGTACTTAAAATAATTTTGCGGCGAGTATTATCAATTCCAAGTTTTTTTATAGATTTTTCAATAAGTTGTGAATATTTACCATTAACTTGGGAAATCCAGAAAAAGGGGAAGTTTTGAATACTCGACGGTTCTTTATTGGGAAGAAATTGTTCTAAATGATCAAGCATAGCTAAGCAATAACTTAGTAAAAAAAGGGTAATTCTATTATAAACAAAATTTTGCATATTTCCTTGAACACACATTAGAAAAATTACTTGACAATTCCATTAAATTTTCTGATATTTTAATTAATGGATAAAAATACATGGAAAAGTGAATGAATATTATTAGCCAAAGTGTGCAAAAAGGAAACGGCAAACTTAAGGTGATGGTGAAGGACACTATAGATATTCAAGGTCTAAAAACCATTGCTGGCAGTAGAGCTTTATTAGAAGTCGAACCCGCACATGATGATGCTGAGGTAGTTAAAAACATCTTAAAAGCTGATTGCGAAATTATTGGCAAGACAAATTTGCACGAATTGGCTTTTGGAATTACAGGCATTAACCACGCTTTTGGTACACCTATTAACCCTAAATATCCTGAACTTATTCCGGGCGGCTCTTCAAGTGGTTCAGCCGCAGCAGTTGCAGCTAAACAAGCTGACTTTACTTTAGGGACAGACACCGGTGGCTCTATCCGTATGCCCGCTGCATGCTGTGGAGTTTATGGTTTAAAACCGACTTTCGGTCGGGTAAGTCGCGAAGGCGTATACCCGCCGTCAAGTTCTTTAGATTGCGTTGGTCCTTTTGCAAATTCAGTCGAAATGATTGAAAAAGCCATGCAAATTATTGATCCAACTTTTAAGCCGGCTGAATGCACTCTTACACCAAAACTTGCAGTGCTCGATGTCAAAGCAGATGAGGTTGTTTGGAACTGTATATATCAAGCACTTCAAAAAGCAAATTTAGAGACCGTTTTAGAAAAAGTTGAACATTTTGAAGCAGCTTATGATGCAGGCATGCAGATTATTAACTATGAAAACTGGCAAGCTTTTGGTGAGTTAACCCAAACAGGCTTAATTGGTTCTGATGTAAATAATCGTTTATTAAAAGCAGCCCACACCACTTTAGAGCAAGTAAAGCAAGCAGAAGTTGTGAAAGCGCAGCTGACAAAGGAACTCGATGCCTTATTAGACAAATATGATGCATTGGTTCTACCGACACTTCCGCAAATTCCACCAAAAGTTTCTGAAGCTGAAAACACGGTCGCTTTTTTGAATCTTACCGGTTTAGTTCGACCATTTAATTTATCAGGACATCCAGCTATTTCAGTGCCACTTGAAACCAGTAAAGGTTTACCAGTGGGCTTACAGATCGTATCGAAGCATCAAAAAGATGAGCAATTATGCGCTATAGCTAAATTTTGTGTTGATGCAATGCAATAAATTACAAGGAGTTAGATGATGAATAAGTTGTCTAAAATGGAGTTTGCTTCTCAAGACAAAGCAGTTGACTTAGATGCTTTGTGCCAAGAAATTCGTGAACGTGCCTGTACAGGTGAATTTGATAATCAGGCATATGTGAGCCAAGACGTTATTGAAAAGCTTAAGCAAATCGGTGTTTACCGTGCTTTGGTTCCGAAACGTTTTGGCGGTGACGAATGTTCACCACGACAGTTTTGTGAATTGATCGAAACGTTATCTAAAGCTGATGGTTCAGTCGGTTGGGTGGCAAGTTTCGGTATGAGCCCTGCGTATTTAGGAAGTTTGCCAGAAGAAACGCTTAAAGAATTGTACCAAAACGGGCCAGATGTAGTGTTTGCCGGAGGTATTTTCCCACCGCAACCAGCTGAGATTACGGATGAAGGTGTAGTAGTTCGTGGACGTTGGAAATTTTCCAGCGGCTGTATGGGTGCTGACATTGTTGGCGTGGGGATTTCACCCCTTAAAAATAATGAAATGCAAGGCTTACCACGCATGGCAGTGATGCCTGCCAAAAAAGCCAAAATCGAAATGACTTGGGACACCGTTGGCCTAAAAGGTACAGGAAGCCATGACTTAGTCGTTGAAGATGTATTGGTCGAAAAGAAATGGACCTTTGTACGTGGTGAGCCTTCGAAACTCAGCGAGCCATTTTTTAAATATCCGTCCCTGTCTTTAGCGACTCAAGTATTAACCGTGGTGGGTATTGGGGTTGCAGCTGCCGCATTAGAAGAATTTGAAAAATTAGCACCGGGTAAAGCATCGATTACAGGCGGGTCAGAAATTGCCAACCGCCCAGTGACTCAATATGAGTTCGCTCAAGCTGATGCTGAGTTTCAGGCGGCAAAGTCTTGGTTTTATCAAACCATGGATATTGTCTGGAATGAAATTATTGCTGGTCGTGAAGCAACTGCTGAACAAATTAGCGATATGCGTCTGGCATGTACTCATGCGGCTCGAGTTTGCGCCAAAGTGACCCGAAAAATGCAAATGCTCGCGGGCATGACAGCAATCTATACCAACAATCCATTTAGCCGTTTTGTGAATGACACCAACGTGGTGACCCAGCATGCCTTTATGGGTGATGCGACTTTACAAAATGCAGGCTCAATCAGTTTCGGGTTAAAGCCAACCCCAGGTTATTTATAAGTTTAATTTTTAAAAGGATATTGAGATGGAAGCTAAAAAATCATTACGCGTTTTGTTCTGCATGGGCATTAACCAAAACTTTTTTGACGCAGAGCCAGCTGAAGCAAAAGCGGTTTGGGCAGCATTTGGTGAAATGTGGAATGGCATTCATGACTTACCAGGCGTACATGTTTTTGGAAATCTTGATGATGACCAAAGCATGGTTGGCCCAAGTGCTGGCTGGCCTTGGACCACGTACTTGCTTGCAGATGTTCCAGATATTGAAACAGTACATGCAGCTTGTAATTTGTTTAGAACGACGGTAGTGGGTGAAGGTCCATACAAACTTTGGAAATATTGCAAAGTTGAAGCTCGTGTTGGGCGTGAATTGATTATCCAACGTTAAGGCGATGGCAATGAATGACAAAGTGAATTTTGCAGAAATCATAGAGCGACTAGAACAGTTAGAAGCGCACAACGCCATTCGTAATTGTTTGAACCGTTATATGGAAATCTGCGACGAGCTCAATGCAAATACAGACCTTGACGAGCTGATGAATCTTTTTGATCAAGACTGTATTTGGGAAGGTGTTGGCGAGAAATATGCCAAATCCTTTGGCCGTTATGATTCTTGGCAGTCGATTTACGACATGTTTAAAAGTTATACCCAAAAAGAATCTCACTTTGTTATGAATGCACACTTTGTAAATTCAGAACAAATTTATGTAAATCAAAATGATGCAAATGCTTCATGGCTAATGTTGCAAACTTCAACGTTTAAAGATGGCCGTAGTCATTTAAATGCAGCAAAGCTCAACGTGAAGTTTCAAAAGCAAGCAGATGGAACATGGAAAATTAAACATTTCCAAACACAGAATATTTTCAGTCGTCCCGTATCGCATTGGCACAGTGAAGCCGAGTTGCCAGTACCTTCCCAGGATTGACCCAGGACATATTTAAAAGGACTATTGATATGAACAGTATTATCCCGACGCATAACATTGGCACTGATTACGATACTTTGGTTCAAAGTGACCGTGCCCATACTTCTCTTTATAAAGATGAACGCATTTTTGATGAAGAAATGGAAAAAATCTTTTATAGCACTTGGGTGTGGGTTGCACATGCGAGTGAAATTCCAGAAGGTGGAAGCTATAAAACTATTAACATTGGTAAACAACCAGTTGTAGCGGTGCGGGACCGTAAAAAGAAAGTCCATGTACTTTTAAACCGTTGCCGTCACCGTGCAGCAACCGTATGTGAACATAAAAAAGGAAAAACCAATAGTTTTGTATGCCCATATCACGGTTGGAGTTATGCACTTGATGGTAGTTTACGTGGTGTGCCATCTCCGGAAAGTTACGGTGATTGTTTAGATAAGTCTGAATTACCACTGGTGAGTCTACGTGTAGAAGAATATAACGGCATGATCTTCGCTTCATTTAAAGAAGATATTCAACCGCTTGAAGAGTTCCTTGGGCCAGCAAAAAAATGGATTGACCTGTTTATGAAACAAGGTGCAGGTTATCCAATTAAAGTGTTAGGTGAACACCGTTTCCGTTTTCCGGGTAACTGGAAAATCCAGCTTGAAAATACTACTGATGCATATCACTTCCCGTTGGTACACAAGTCATTCTTAAGTTCTGTCGATGAAAAAACCGAAGAACTCTTTAACTTCGAAAATCAACCGGGTTTTGTTGAAGACTTAGGAAACGGTCACAGTGTGATGGTGATGATTCCTGATCTTGTCGATTTAGACGAAGAACTCATGGAGCGTCCAATTCAAGAGCGTTTTGAAGACTTGGCTCAAGCTTTGCGCGACGAAGGACATGAAGAATTAGAGGTACGCCGTATTGTTCGTGCCGTCGGTGGTTCTGGCTTTAACTTAAATTTATTCCCGAATATTGCATGTTCGATGGCGTTCTTCCGTGTGTTGCAGCCAATTTCAGTTGCTGAAACAGAAATTCATCACTCGGTAATTACCATGGACGGTGGCCCGCAAATTGCCAACCAATATCGCCTACGTTTGCATGAACATTTCCAAGGCCCATTTGGTTTTGGTACGCCAGATGACTCAGAAGCTTGGGAACGCGTACAACACGGCGCCAATGCGGGTAATGATTTATGGATCATGTTGAACCGCGGTTTGCCGGGCGAAGTCAAAACTGAAGATGGCTTAAAAAGTGATGTCAGTGCTGAAACAGGTATGCGTGCAGCATATCAGCAGTGGAAAAAGATGATGACGGCTTAAGGAGAGAGCAATGAATATGAATCTACAATTATTAAATGAAGTCACTGCTTTCATCTGGGCCGAAGCAGATATGTTAGACCACAGTGAATATCGTGAATGGCTTAATTTATGGAATGAAAAAGGGGTTTATATCATTCCGATTGACCCAAATCTCACTGACTACGAAAACAACTTAAATTATGCCTATGACGATAATCATATGCGTACTTTACGTGTAGAGCGTCTGGAAAATGGTGAAGCGATTTCTACAGCACCTAAAGCCAATACTGTGCGTAGCATTTCTCGTGTACGAGTGATTCAAGATCAGGATGATGAAATCGTTTTACGTTGTGCTCAAAACTTACGTGAATTTCGTAAAGAAAACCTCAAGCATTACACGGCCGATATTACATACCATCTAACCCGTGATGCGGCTACAGGCTTTAAGATTAACCGTAAAATCATTAACTTGGTTAATTCTACCGATACCTTAGCTGGTATTAGCTACATTCTTTAGGAGCGGTAACATGAAACAGGTTGTTTTAGTGACAGGTGCTGCTTCTGGACTCGGTAATGTCATTGCTGAATATTTTGCGAGCCAAGGCCATCAAGTGATTTTGTCAGCCAGTACACTTGAAAAAGCCGAAAATGCCAAGGCACAAAGTCAATATGCACAAAATATGTTTCCTTTAAAGCTGGATATTTCGGTTGAAGTAGATTTTCATGCAGCGGTGCAATGGATTGAAGAGAAATTTTCTAAACTTGATGTGTTGATTAACAATGCCACCGTCACCAAAGCAACGCCAGTATTAGAAATTACCGCAGCTGAGTTTGATTGGGTGACCCAAGTCAACCAACGCGGCACCTTTCAGGCTTGCCAAATTATTGGCCAATATATGGCTAAAAAAGGCTATGGACGTATCATTAATATGGCGTCGTTAGCAGGACAAAACGGTGGTACTGCAACAGGTGCACACTATGCGGCAACCAAAGGTGCGATTGTGACGTTAACCAAAATTTTTGCCAAAGAGTTTGCGGCAAAAGGGGTAACGGTCAATGCAGTTGCACCGGGACCAATGGAATCTCCAATCGTTCATAGCGTGGTGCCAGACGAAAAAATGGAACAGTTCATCCAAAATATTCCAGTTAAAGCCTTAGGTAGTATGCATTTCATTGCTGAAACTTGTGGGTTGCTTGCGAGTCCAAATGCGGGGTTTGTGACTGGTGCAACATGGGATATTAACGGTGGTTTATTCATGCGTTAAGCCAATTGCTTAACCATGAAAAGGGAGTTAAATCATGACTACACTTTATGATGTTGTCGTTAAAAATCGCCATGTGGAAGGTGGAAATATTGCAGTCATGGAATTTGAATCTGCAACTTCTGCAACATTGCCAAAAGTTGAAGCGGGTGCGCATATTGATGTGCACTTACCGAATGGCATGGTACGCCAATATTCACTTTGTCAAAATCCAAATGACGAAGGTAAGTTCCGCCTTGGAATTTTACGTGACCCTGAATCACGAGGTGGCTCAGTCTCGGCTTTTGATGAAATTAAAGATGGCATGCAAATTCAGGTGAGCGAGCCAAAAAATTTATTTCCACTTTTAAAAGCTAAACACAGCGTATTGATTGGCGGTGGAATTGGAATTACGCCGTTAATCACGATGGCGTATCAACTTGCACATGAAGGTGAATCATTTGAGCTTCACTACTGTGGGGCTAGCCCTGAAAACTGTGCTTTTGTTGATGAAATTAAAAATGGTGAGTTAGCAAAATACACAACCTTCCATTTTAAATCCGAAGGTGCAAGCCACCGAGCATTTTTTGAATCTGCCATTAAAAATATTGACTCGGAAAGCCATATTTACACGTGTGGTCCAGTCGGTTTCATGGACTGGGTGATTAACCTTGCCACGACTCACGATTTTCCTGAGCAGCAAATTCACAAAGAATATTTCCAAGTTGAAACTGATACTTCTGGAGATTCATTTGAGGTAGTGGCTGAGCGTAGCGGAAAAATCATTATGGTTGAAGCTGGCGAAACCATTTTGCAGGCTTTAGCTAAAGAAGGCATCGACATTGAAATGTCTTGCGAGCAAGGCGTATGCGGAACCTGTATGTGTGATGTAATTGAAGGCGAACCTGATCATCGAGATGTTTATTTTACTGATGAAGAAAAAGCCAGCAATGAACAAATATTGGTGTGCTGTTCGCGCTCTAAAACACCGAGATTAGTTTTAGATATCTAATGCTCTCGCGATTTATATGGATGTAAGAGAAGGTTTAGGAGAAAGATGATGAATGTATTACAACAAATAGATGAGTTTACGGTCGATCCACTACAGTTCCGACGAGCATTAGGAAATTTTGCAACAGGCGTTACCATTGTTACTGCACAAAATGCACAAGGTGAGAAAGTCGGTGTAACCGCAAATAGTTTTAACTCGGTATCGCTTGACCCACCACTTATTTTGTGGAGCATTGATAAAAAATCTTCAAGTTTTTCAGTATTTGAAGAAGCGACACATTTTGCAGTCAATATTTTATCAGGAACGCAAATTGAGCTGTCTAATAAGTTTTCAAGACGCAATATTGATAAATTTGCAGACACCAATTTTCAACTCGGTGCAGGACGTGCACCCATTTTAGAAAATTGTTCTGCGGTGTTTGAGTGCGAACGTTATCAAGTGATAGAAGGTGGTGACCACTGGATTATTGTTGGTAAAGTCGTTCGTTTCCATGACCAAGGCCGAAGCCCGCTGGTTTACCATCAAGGCGCATATTCTTGTGTCATGCCGCATCAGAGCCTTCAAGTTAAGCAAACTGAAGAGAACGGCGTAGACCAAACACATTATGGGCACTTATATAATAATGTCTGCTACTTAATGAGCCGTGCTTTTAAAGCTTATCAAACCGACTATATTCCTAAGCAAATGGCTTCTGGTTTCCGGACCAGTGAATCACGTCTTTTACTCGTTTTGGCCAGTGGTACTGCTTCAAGTAAGGAAGATTTACCGCGTGATATTGCTATGCCAATGCAAGAAGTTGAAAGATCAGCTGAAATTCTAAAATTTGAAGGGTTATTGGTTGATCATGATAATTTATACGCACTGACGGAAAAGGGTAAACAAACAGCACAGTATTTGTTTGATATTGCCGATAGCCACCAAAACGAAGTATTTAAAAAGTATTCTGAGGAACAAAAGGATATTTTTATTACCATGCTGCGAGATTTTGCAGGAGTAGTATAAGTCCCATTAAGCTGATAAATTGAATTGATTTATCAGCTTCTTCACATCTAGCTGACTATCATCAAAACAATTCCAAGGATAAGGAATTTTTGGCACACAATTTGTTTATCAATAAAACAAGATTGCAAATAAGCCAAGACAGTGCACCACCACAAACGCAAAATTTTGAGCGGTTGCACATGTATAGAGAGGTAAGGGATGAACCAATATGTAAGTGATGCATTACTCACATGGACGCACCATATTAAAAGTGTGTGCGGCAATTTTGAAACCGATTTTGACGGAACTCGTAATTTATTCATTGGTGAAGTTCAGTGCTTTTTATTGGGTGATACCGAAATTGCTTTTATCAAAAACAATGCAAATAAAATTGTCCGAAAAGCCGATGAAATCGATCGAGTGAATAATCGTTTTTGTTTTTTGATTTTGCAGTATTCGGGAAAAATGCTGCTCGAATATAAAAATGAGACTCTCAGCCTAAACGAAGGCGATATTGTGTTGGTCGACCCAGTCGAAACCATTTCGATGTATCCGCAAGGATTAGTAAGCCAGATTTCAGTTCATCTGTCGCGTGAAAAATTACTTAAAGAAAATATTAGTACCGAATATTTTGGAAAACTGATTACGCAAAATATGAGTGGTTTTTTACTCAAAAATATTTTGAAAAACATGTCTGCTGAAAACATCAAACTTTGGTATGCAACTGAAGATGGTAATGCTTTTGAAGATGCTTTAATTGCTTTAATCAAACCGACAATTAATTATAAAAATATTAATAGCTCAAATAATCTAATGGAAAAAGCTGAGCGTTATATTATAGAAAACTTAGCAAAACCTGACTTAACCCCTAAATTAATTGCAGAGCATATTGGGGTGTCGCTGCGTCATCTTTACCGTTTATTTCTTCAAGAAAACCTATCTATTAACAAATACATACAGCTCAAACGCCTAGAAAAAGTCAAAGCGGATTTGCTTGATAAAAAGAACAAACAAAGCTCGATTACCCAAATTGCCTTGAAGTGGGGTTTTTGGGATGGCGCTCATTTCTCAAAAATCTTTAAAAAGACTTATGGTATTTCTCCTAAAGAATTTAGAGAGGGTATGTCGGTTTAAATCTTTCATCTCTCAATGTCATTTTTAGACAAATTCGACGTCATTCTTGAACAAGCTAGCCCTATGTAACTGTGTTGAAATTAAATTCATTAGAGCAGGTTAGATAAGCTTAATAACCATAAAACTATTAAGTTAGTCTAATGAATTTCACTCACAGGAAGTGCATTTTAACTGTCTGATTCAGATAGTTCAGGGATAGATGAAAAGGATGAAACCAATGCGTAAACAACGATTATTGAATGACATACAAAAAATACTGGCACTTAACTTATCAATCGCTGCAAGCTTTTGGGGACTCAATACTCAAGCGTTTGCTCATGGTGGACATGCCGAAATGGTCTCACTTTATCAAAACATGAGTGAGCAAGGGGCTAAAGTTGTCAAAGATGATTTTACTAATACTTATATGATCACCAAAGGCTCTATGGTGGTTCGAGCTAAACCTCATTCAGATCAGGTTTTGGTGAACGGAAAACCTTTTAAGCTCAGTGTGCCTTTATTAATTAAGGATGGTAAGCCTGTTATTGGAAAAGATTTTTTTAATGAAGTATTCCAGTCTGGGTTAGATCAAACTTTTAAAGTTGAAAATACGTTTCACCCGCTCAATAGCTTAAATTCTGATGAAATCAAAAAGACGTTTGATGTGATTAACCGCTCGAAATACGCCTATAAAAATATGCGTTTTGCCGAGTTAAAGCTTAAAGAACCTGAAAAAGCAAAAGTTTGGGATTACTTTATTAATCACAAAGAATTTAAAGAAGATCGTATTGCCTCATTTATTTTGTTAAAGGGGAGTCAAGCGATTGAAGGTGAAGTTAACCTTAACACTCAACAAGTCACCAAATGGAATGTACTTAAAGACACTCATGGAATGGTGTTGCTCGATAATTTTGAAGCCGTACAACGTGTAATTGAAACGAGTAAAGAATATCAAGACGCGTTACGCAAACGTGGCATTAGTGATGTGAAGAAAGTGATTGCTACACCGCTAACTGTTGGATATTTTGGCGGTAAAGATGGTCTGGACAAACAACTCAATATATTAAAAGTCGTCGCTTACCTCGATGTAGGCGATGGTAATTATTGGGCGCATCCAATTGAAAATTTAGTTGCTGTAGTCGATTTAGATAAAGAAAAAATTATCAAGATTGAAGAAGGTGCGATCATTCCTGTGCCAATGGCAAATCGACCTTATATGTCGAATAAGCCAGTAGCAAGTAAGCTAAAACCACTTAATATTACTGAGCCTGAGGGCAAAAACTTTAGCATTACTGGCCAAACCATACATTGGGGGAACTGGTGTTTGCATGTGGCCTTAGATTCTCGTGTTGGCTTGCAGCTTTCAACCGTGACTTATAAAGATAAAGGCGTTAAGCGTAAAGTCATGTATGAAGGGAACTTGGGTGGAATGGTAGTTCCATACGGAGACCCTGATATCGGTTGGTACTTCAAATCTTATTTAGACTCTGGCGAATATGGTATGGGTACACTCACATCATCTATTCTTCCGGGAACAGATGCACCCGACAACGCTGTTTTACTTGATGCTGTGATTGCAGATTATAAAGGCCAGCCACAAGTGATTCCAAATGCCATTGCCGTGTTTGAACGTTATGCAGGACCTGAATATAAACATCACGAAATTTTTGGTAACCAAGATGCGAGTGAAGCCCGCCGTGAACTTGTTGTGCGCTGGATTAGTACGGTTGGAAACTACGATTACATGTTTGACTGGGTATTTGCTCAAAATGGTGTAATTGGAATTAATGCGGGTGCAACGGGTATTGAGGCGGTTAAAGGCGTTAAATCACGCACCATGCATGACAGTACAGCTAAAGAAGACACCAAATATGGAACTTTAATTGACCATAATATTGTGGGTACAACGCATCAGCACATCTATAACTTCCGTTTAGACATGGATGTCGATGGTGAAAATAACAGCTTTATGCATATGGACCCTGTGGTGAAAGCCAATGACAAAGGTGGTGTTCGTACAAGCTCAATGCAAATTGACAGTAAAGTCATTACCAATGAGCAAAATGCCGCTGAAAAATTTGATCCATCTACCATCCGCTTACTCACGAATTTCAACAAGGAAAATAAATTAGGCAATCCGGTTTCTTACCAACTCATTCCATTTGCAGGTGGAACACATCCTGTGGCGAAGGGTGCCAATTTTTCTAAAGATGAATGGTTATTTAAACGTTTGAACTTTATGGATAAGCAAATTTGGGTGACTCAGTACAATCCGGATGAACGTTATCCTGAAGGGAAATATTCAAACCGTTCAACTCATGACACAGGCTTAGGACAGTTTATTGGCAACAATGAAAATATTGAAAATAAAGACCTTGTGGTCTGGATGACAACAGGCACAACCCATGTGGCACGTGCTGAAGAATGGCCAATTATGCCGACAGAATGGGTTTATACCCTAATCAAACCTTGGAACTTCTTTGACAACACCCCGACTTTAAACTTGGGTGAAGACGAGCAAAGCACGCAGCACGACCATCATTAAACAGATGCATGATCTAGGGTGGGTAACGAATCGGTTACCCACACCTGAGCACGGTTAGGCCGTTCGCAAAAAAGGAATTTCTCAATGAAAAATTTATTTTCTCAGGTTGTGAGAGGGACTCTCTTTGTCTCATTTTTTTCAACTGTGCATGCTGGTGAGCTTGAAATTAAGCCAACTTTTGAAGCAACTTTTGGGGCTTTTAGTAGCGGTAAAAGCTATAACGGCGAAAACCTAGATGACGAAAGAATAAATTGGCAAGAAGGTCATCTTAAATATGGAGCGAAAGGACAATACACCTTTAAAAACAATCAGCTCTATGCAAGCCTGAGCGGTATTAGCTCGGCAACATTTGGTGATGGCGATGCCGGCCAAAATAGTAATGGCAAAGAACGTAAAACAGATGTGAATGAATGGATCATTGGTTTTAAAGATGGCACCAATAAAGATGAATTAACGACCTATGATTTAAGTATTGGTCGACAAAATATCATGATTGGTGATGGGTTCTTTATTGCGGGTGATGCGTTAAACCTCGGTAAAGCGCCTGCGGATGGCACATTAGATCGAGGCGGGGCATATTATCTAGCAGCTCGTCGAAGCTTTGATTTTACAAGTTTGCTTCAATACAAACCCCAAGAGAATACAACCCTAAAGTTGGCTTATTTAAAATCAAATAACAAAGCACAATTTTCACCTGAACTGTTTGTGACTGATCTGATGTATCAGCTTAAAGATAAAGGCGTTGGGTTCACTTACTTAAATGTATTAGACCTTGAAGATGCTGAACACGTTTCAGGGCGCGAAGATCTTAAAAATTATGCTTTACGTTTAAATTATCAGCCTTTACCAGAACTACAAATTAAAACTGAGTTTGTAGTTCAAGATAAAAAAGATAGCCACGAAAATGCTGGCTACATAGCGTTGAACTATAACTTTTTATCTTCAAAATATACGCCCTCATTAGGCTACCGTTTTAGTCATTTTTCAGACCAATACGACCCTATGTTTTATGGAAATACAGTCGGCTTTGGTACATGGTTTCAGGGCGAAGTTGCTGGAAACTATGCAGGTCCATTCAATAAAAATGCAGATATTCATCAAGTTTCTTACATGATGAACTTGAAAGAAAATTTTATTTTGGGTGCTTTGGCCTATAAGTTCAAAACAGTAAATAAGTCTTTAACCAATGTAGACGGACATGAGCTGGATGTTTTCTCGGTCTGGTCGGTTAATAAAAAATTCAATGTTATTCCTTTAGTGGGACTCTATAAACCAAAACACGATATCCATAGCGGCGGTACTCAAAACTACGATGACAAGACCAATGTATATGCGCAGTTAATTTTGCAATACATCTATTAAATCAGAGTGAAGGAGACCGTGTTTATTGGCGGTACATTCATAGAAATAAAATTAGGATGAAATCAGATGAATCAACAATATGACTATATCGTGATTGGTGCTGGCTCAGCAGGTTGTGTGGTCGCAGCAAGACTATTAGAAGCCAAGGCAGGGCGTGTTCTTGTTCTAGAGGCAGGAAGCCGAGATAGCAGTATGTTTCATACTATACCTGCGACGGTAGTTAAAGTATTCCAGCAAAAATCATGGCAATACATGACTGTTCCGCAGAAATATTGTAATCATCGTGAAATGATCCTTGCACAAGGAAAAGTATTAGGAGGTGGAAGCTCGGTCAACGGAATGATCTATTGCCGAGGCCAGCGTCAAGATTATGATTTATGGGCCTCGGAATGGGGATGTAATCATTGGTCTTATCAACATGTGCTGCCTTTTTTTAAGAAAGCAGAAAAAAATGAAAGTCTTGCTGATGAATATCATGGACAAGATGGCATTTTACCTGTCAGTGAAAACCGCTATCGTCATCCTTTAACACTTGCTTGTATTAAAGCAGGTCAACAAATGGGGATGAATTATGTCAATGATATTAATGGTTGGGATCAGGCGGGGGTAGGGTTTTATCAAACTACTACTCAAAATGGTTCTCGGGCGAGTACCTCAAAAACTTATTTAAAGTCAGTCGAAAACCACCCATATCTTACTGTGATTACTGATGCTTTAGTCCATAAAATTGAAACTCAAGGTGATCAGGTTACTGGGGTGACTTATAGCGTTGGGGGAAAATCACCGATTACGGTACAGGCTCAAAAAGAAGTCATTCTGAGTGCTGGTGCAATTGGTAGTCCTAAGGTTTTATTACTTTCGGGAATTGGCCCAAAACAGCATTTAGATGAACTCGGAATAGAATGCATTCGTGATTTACCTGTAGGTGAAAATTTTCATGATCATTTGCATATGTCGGTTAATGCAACTGTAACAACCAATAATAGTCTGCTCGGTGAAGACCAAGGTTTAACCGCTGTACGACACTTTTTACAGTGGTGTTTTACACGTTCAGGATTGCTAACCACCAATATTCTAGAAGGTGGTGGTTTTATTGACACCAATAACAATGGTCGACCTGATGTCCAATTTCATTTTTTACCTGTGCTGGATAATTTCGATAATACTCCTGGTGAAAAAGCAGCGGCTCAGGCACATGGCCTTACCATTAAAGTCGGACATGTACAGCCAAAAGCACGAGGGACTTTACGTTTAAGCAGTAAAGATCCAAAAGATTTGCCTGTCATTGACCCTAATTATCTAGGTCATCAAGAAGATATTGACGCAAATATCCGTGCCGTACAGGCAGGACTTCGCCTATTACAACAACCAGCATTGAAAGCGATTGTCAAAGAAGTGATTGAGCCTGCAAATATCGATCCTGATGATATTGAAGCGATTGATCAATGGATGCGTCAGAACATTAAAACAGTTTATCACCCCGCAGGTAGCTGCAAAATGGGTAATGCCCCGCAAGATTCGGTCATAGATCAGACCCTTAAAGTTCATGGTTTTAAAAACTTACGTGTGGTGGATTGTTCTATTTGCCCACAAGTTCCAAGCGGTAATACCAATGCAATTGCAATCATGATTGGTGAACGCGGTGCAGACTTTATTTTGAATCAGGTCGCGTAGTTGCTGTCATAACAAAAGTTTAGAAATGAAAAGAGGAAAAGAAAATGAGTGAAGTTCAGATTTTAGAAAGCGTACAGCAATTTATGGCACGTCAACATGGACATTTTATTGATGGAAAATTAGTTGCTGCCGAGCATTTAGATAAAGTGGATATTGTGAATCCATCGACTGAACAAGTTGTTGCTCAAATTAGTATTGGTAGTCAACAAGATGTAGATAGTGCGGTAAAAAGTGCTGAACATGCTTTTCAAAATGCTTGGGCTGAAACGACGCCGTATGAACGTGGCGTTAAACTGAACAAGCTAGCCGATTTAATTGAGCAATATGGTGAAGAACTTGCACAGCTCGAGACGTTGTCTACAGGAAAGCTTATCAATATTTCCCGTCATCTTGAAGTTGCACAATCCGTTATTTTCTTAAGATACTTTGCGGGTTGGGCAACAAAAATTAATGGCCAAACCATGCAACCCTCTATTCCTTCTATGCAAGGTGAGAAATATACGGCCTTTACTTTAAGACAACCGATTGGTGTGGTTGCAGGAATTGTGCCTTGGAATTTCTCACTCATGATTGGTGTTTGGAAAATCGGTTCAGCTTTAACCACTGGCTGTACCATTGTGCTTAAACCAAGTGAGTTTGCCAGCTTATCTTTATTACGTTTAGCCGAACTTGCCATTGAGGCAGGTATTCCGGCTGGTGTAATTAATGTGGTTACAGGTAAGGGCGATACAGGGCAATATCTAATTGAGTCGCCGCTGGTTAAGAAAGTCTCGTTTACGGGTTCGGTACCAACAGGTATTGCGATTGGTAAACTCGCGATGAGCAGTGATTTAACCCGTGTAAGTCTAGAGCTGGGCGGTAAAAATGCCATAGCTGTTTTGGCCGATGCAAATATTGATGAGATTTTACCGACTTTGCTGCAAGCAACTTTTGTACATCAAGGTCAAGTTTGTGCATCGCCAGAGCGGTTTTTTGTACACCATACAAAATATGATGAACTTGTCGAGAAACTCTCTAAAGCACTCTCGCAGTTCAAAATTGGATCGGCTATGGATGAGGGAAGTATGTTTGGTCCACTCTCTAATCAGCCACATTTTAATAAAGTGAAACATTATTTAGATATGGCTAAAGCCAACAACCAGATTATTGCTGGGGGTGAGGCTCTAGATCAGATAGGATATTTTGTACAGCCAACTTTAATTTCCTTTAAAAATACGGATGATCCTTTATTTTCAGAGGAAACTTTTGGTCCAGTGGTCGGGGTAATGCCATTCGAAACTGATGAAGAACTCGTTCAACTGATGAATCAGTCCCGCTTTGGTTTAACCGCAAGTATTTGGACAAATGACTTATCTAAAGCTTTGCGATTAATTCCTAAGATTGAAGCAGGGACCTTGTGGGTCAATATGCATACGTTCTTAGACCCATCAGTTCCATTTGGTGGGGTGAAAGCTTCAGGAATTGGCAGAGAGTTTTCAGATGCATTTATTGAAGATTACACCGAATTAAAATCGGTCATGATTCGGTATTAAGATTCTACGAGATATAAAAAAATGGCCTCTATAGGCCATTTTTTTGAATCATTAAATTAACCTAATAAAAAATCCTTTAGGATTTTATTAAAAGCTTCTGGTTGCTCGACATTAGAAATATGAGAGGCATCTATTTCTGCAAGTTTTGATTGTGGAATGCGTTGCTGCATAAATTCACCATCTGCAACAGTCGTTACTGGGTCTTGAGTTCCAGCAATCACCAATACAGGTATTTTGATGTCGTTTAACTGCTCACGGACATCCGCTTTAGCCAAAGCCTCACAACAATTGGCATAACCCATTGCGCTGCCAGCACTTAAGTCGTTACACAGGTTGTTGACAATTGAAGCATGACTTTGGATAAAGGGATCTGTAAACCATCGCGAAGCTGCTGTGGCTGCGATTGGCTGTAAACCTTGCTCACGTACTAATTTTGCACGGTCAAGCCATGCTTGTTCTTGTCCAATTTTAGCAGCAGTATTTGCCACAATGACATGACTAAAACGGTTAGGGTAGTGAATCGCCAGCCATTGACCTGTTAAACCACCCATTGAAATACCGCAAAAAGCAGCTTTACTAATATTCAACTGATCCAGTAAACGGACAACATCTTCGCCTAATTGCTCTACAGTGTATGGACCATTAGGTGTAGAAGATGAACCGTGACCACGCGTGTCATAGCAGATCACAAAAAATTGATCTTTTAGCTCATTAAACTGTTTTTGCCACATACCATAATTGGTGCCCAAAGAGTTGGAAAACACCAGAGCAGGGGAAGATGGCTCACCAAAGGTTTGATAGTTAATTTGTGCATCGGCAGATTGAAAAGATGGCATTTTTTCTCCTTAAAGTGCTTCAACACGTTCAATAATCAATGCAATACCTTGGCCGACACCAATACACATTGAACACAAGGCATAACGACCACCTGTTTGCTCAAGCTGGTTTAGGGCTGTGGTCACAAGACGTGCGCCTGATGCACCAAGTGGATGACCCAAAGCAATGGCACCACCGTTTGGATTTACCTTGTCAGAGTTGTCTGGTAAACCTAAATCACGGGTCACTGCCAAAGCCTGTGCAGCAAAGGCTTCATTGAGCTCAATCACATCCATCTGATCTAAAGTCAGATTGGCTTGTTTAAGTAGTTTTTTAATCGCTGGTGCAGGAGCAAAACCCATAATGCGTGGTTCTACACCGACTGCTGTTGAAGCAATGATCTTGGCACGCGGTTTGAGGTTATAAGCTTGAAGTGCCTCATCAGAAGCAATCAGTAGAGCTGCTGCACCATCGTTAATGCCTGAAGCATTGCCTGCAGTCACAGAACCATCTGCTTTGACAACAGGTTTAAGTTTGCTTAAAGCTTCAAGCGTGGTTGATGCACGTGGATGTTCATCGGTATCAATCACAACAGCATCACCCTTACGTTGAGGGATTTCAACTGCCACGATTTCTTTAGAAAAAAAGCCTTTGGCTTGCGCGCTTGCGGTGCGTTGTTGGCTCACCAAGGCAAACTGGTCCTGATCTGCACGATTAACGTTAAACTGTTCAGCCACGTTTTCGGCAGTCTGAGGCATGGTGTCTACACCATACAATTCTTTAAGTTTAGGGTTAATGAAACGCCATCCCATGGTAGTGTCTTCAATCTTCTGGCTACGGCCAAAAGCACTGTCAGACTTACCCATCACATAGGGTGCACGGCTCATGCTTTCTACACCACCTGCAATCACCAAGTTTGCTTCACCGGCTTTAATGGCACGGGCAGCAATGGCAATGGCATCGAGTGAAGAACCGCACAAACGGTTAATGGTGGTTGCCGGCACCTGATACGGTAAACCAGCAAGTAGTGCCGACATACGACCGACATTACGGTTATCTTCACCGGCTTGGTTGGCACAGCCATAGATCACATCATCGACGTGTTCCCAATCTACATTTGGGTTACGCTGCATGAGGGCTTTAATCGGCACAGCGCCAAGGTCATCGGCACGGATAGGTGCAAGGCCACCGGCATAACGGCCGAATGGAGTACGGATGGCATCGATGATATAAGCGTTTTTCATTCTAACTTTTGTCCTTTACTTCAGGCCTTTTTAGCCATTCTCCGTAAGTATTTCGCGATGGCGACATGGATGTCGCCTCGTTGCTCAGCACAACAGGGAAGTTGTGTCTGAGTAACAAAGGTTTTTGGTTACTTTTTTAAAAAAGTGACACGAATTAGCTGGTGACATCTGGCTTAAACAGATAAGACCCCGTTGTGATGATTTATAAATTTTCATATCAACGGATAACATCACGGCTGTAATCTACTGTGATATCCGTAGGTCTGTTGCATAAGCGATACCTTACTTTTGAAAGGTCAAAAGTAACAAAAACCTTTGTTGAACAGAGGAGGCTTCCTTGCCTCCCTGTCCAACGGGCGACATCCATGTCGCCTGTCACGATAGCGAATACATTTTCGTAACCGCTTCATTCAAAACTTTTGCTTTAACTCGTAATCTGAAGTTGCGTAAACCTTACCCTTGAGTCGCATCAATCAAAGTTGCACCAGTCAAAGCCTGTAACTCATCAAAGCTGAGACCTTCCACTTTCTCAATCACCTTCAAACCATCTTTGGTCACATCAATCACACACAGGTCAGTGTAAATACGGTCAACACAGTGTTTACCCGTTACCGGATAAGTCAGCTCAGCCACAATCTTCGGCTCACCTTGCTTGGTCACATGATCTGTGGTGATAAATACTTTTTTAGCACCTACAGCCAAATCCATCGCACCACCAACCGCAGGAATCGCATCCGGTGCACCCGTGTGCCAGTTCGCCAAGTCACCATTCGCAGCCACCTGAAAGGCTCCAAGTACAGCAATATCCAGGTGACCACCACGCATCATCGCAAATGAGTCACCATGGTGGAAAAAGCTGCCGCCTTCAAGCATGGTCACAAACTCTTTACCTGCATTGATCAGTTCAGGGTCTTCTTCACCTGCCGCTGGTGGTGGGCCAAATGCCAACAGGCCATTTTCAGAATGAAGAAAAATATCTTTGTCGTTAGGTAAATAGCTTGCAATCTTGGTTGGTAAACCAATACCCAAGTTCACATAGGCACCATCTGGAATGTCTTGTGCCACACGTTTTGCAATCTGGTCACGGCTGAGTTTCTGGTAGCTCATGTTATTTCTCCTTATTGCTTACTGTGCTGGCGCTACTTGTACAACGTGCTGTACAAAGATACCTGGGGTAATGATGTGCTCTGGATCTAATCCACCTAGCTCAACCACTTCAGAAACCTGAGCTATGGTGACATCAGCAGCCATAGCCATAATCGGACCAAAGTTACGTGCAGATTTACGGTAAACCAGATTGCCCCAGCGATCGCCCTTGTAAGCTTTAATCAAGGCAAAGTCAGCCTTAATCGGATACTCAAGTACATAGTCTTTACCATCGATCTGGCGGGTTTCTTTGCCTTCAGCTAAAAGTGTTCCAAAGCCTGTTGGTGTAAACACGGCTCCAAGTCCCATACCAGCTGCCTGAATACGACAAGCCAGATTACCTTGTGGAACCACTTCAAGCTCGACCTTTCCGGCACGGTACAATTCATCAAACACATAAGAGTCTGCTTGACGTGGGAAAGAGCAAATCACTTTTTTAACAGAACCAGCTTTAAGCAGTTTCGCCAGACCATAATCGCCATTACCGGCGTTATTACTCACAATGGTTAAACCTTTAACACCGAGTTCAATAAGACCGTCAATGAGTTCAGCGGGTTGTCCTGCGGTACCAAAACCACCAATCAGAATGGTTGCACCATCTTTAATCTGCGATAGTACCTCGCTTAGAGAGGACTTACTTTTGTCAATCATGTGAGAAACCTTAGAGCATGAGGTAACGTGATGTATTACTACCGCTAAAAATTTATTGAAATTCTTAAGGGTAGTAATAAATGGAATAAATTTTGTGAGTCAAAAGCGAACTTTTAACTCACATACACTTTCAATTAAGCGCTAGCGCGACGACGTTCAACTTCAGTTGAAGGAGCAGCAGCGGCATCTTTAACAAGTTCAATGTTAAATGTGATGTGTTTGAAAGCGTGATCTAAACCACGGCGTTGAATTTCAGCAGGGTCAGTTACATCAACTGCTGTTGCCACTAAACCGTCACGAGTTGCGAAGGCAAAGTCGTCCCATAAATACTCATCACCCTCAA
The DNA here is from genome assembly GCF_044538495.1 of Acinetobacter sp. ABJ_C4_1. NCBI lineage: Bacteria > Pseudomonadati > Pseudomonadota > Gammaproteobacteria > Moraxellales > Moraxellaceae > Acinetobacter > Acinetobacter sp. ABJ_C4_1. The sequence goes on from NZ_JBIUCQ010000011.1 coordinate 84,267, forward strand.
TGTTGAATTGAGTAGTCAGCTTGCGGTAACCCGGTGCAGAAACGAAGTAGTGAACGTGAGATGGACGGTTACCATGACGGCCTAACTTGTTAAGAAGGGCTTGAGTTGTACCTTCAGGAGGGCAACCATAACCTACAGGCATCGTGGTTAATGCAACATATTTACCATCAGCATCAGTCAAAATACTACGGCGTAAGTTGAAGTCAGATTGAGACTTATCAAAGAATGAGTAGTTACCCAAACTGTTGGCATGCCATACTTCAACTTTGGCATTTTCAATGATATTGCCATCAGTATCAGTCACCGTACCTTCAATAATTAAGGTATCGATTTTGCCAGATTCAGTACCATCATCCATACGCGCAAAACCAACAGATTCAGGCGCGCCAGCTACATAAAGTGGGCCTTCAATGGTACGAGGTGTGCCACCAGTAACGCCAGCTTTTGCATCAGCTTCATCTGCGCGTAAATCAAGATAGTGCTCTAAACCTAAGCCAGCTGCTAAAAGTCCAAGTTCGTTTGCTTGGCCTGCGTCTGTGAAATATTCCAGACCTTTCCATACTTCTGAAGGTTGGATGTCTAAGTCTTCGATGGCTTGAAATAAATCCCCGAGAAGGCGCACTACAATTTGTTGAACACGTGCATCAACTTCGCCTTTTGCAGTGTCGACATTCATTTGTTTTACAAGCGCATCAATTTGTTGACGGTTCATACTAAAACTCCTTAAGTATGCAATACGGTTTTGGGTGGCAGCGCTGCGGGCATTCTGTTTTGCTAGCGAATAAGTGCCGCCACGTTCCTTGTTACCTTCTGAATAATCTGCTTGGTTAAATGGACTTCAGAGATCACATTTAAAAAATTCTTTTGGTTTACGAATCATCATCACGAACAGAAGACGGGTGACGATTAAGCGCCATCACTTCGATGTCCATGTAAGGATAGAGAGGTAAACCCTGTAAAATATTGTGTAACTCTTCATTGCTCTCGACATCAAAAATACTGATGTTTGAGTACTGGCCTGTAACTCGCCAGATATGACGCCATTTACCTTGACGCTGTAATTCTTGCGAATAAGCTTTTTCAACGGCCTTAATTTCATTTGCTTTGTCGGTTGGCATATCAAGTGGAATATGCACATCCATACGTACATGAAATAACATGGGAAACTCCTTATCCTGTTGCCTTAACGACGTAATTTCTCGACTTTATCTTCATCAATTTCAATGCCTAAGCCTGGAGCCGTTGGCAAATGCAATTCAAAGTTTTCGTAACGTAGCGGCTCTTTCAAAATTTCTTCGGTCAGTAATAACGGACCAAATAATTCAGTACCGAATGCTAACGTTTCAAAAGTTGCAAATGCATGAGCAGAAGCAATGCTACCTACAGGTCCTTCAAGCATAGTGCCGCCATATAGGTCGATACCAGCTAACCCAGCAATTTTGCCAACTTCACATGCTTCAATCAGGCCACCAGATTGTTCAATCTTGACGGCAAATACATCTGCACCATGATTTTTTGCAATACGGTACGCACTGTCAGGTCCAGTTAAAGCTTCATCCGCCATAATGGCTACATCAAAACGATGGGTGAGGCGAGCAAGTGCTTCGGTATTTTGAATTGCACATGGCTGCTCAATTAAATCGATTCCACCATCTTGTAGCTGTTGAATACCATGAATACATTCAAGTTCTGACCATGCACGGTTTACATCTACACGTACACTCACATCACCACCTAATGCTTTTTTAATCGCAATCACATGGTCAACATCTTGCTGTAAAGGACGCGCACCAATTTTAAGTTTGAACGTATTGTGGCGCTTTAGCTCAATCATTTTGCGAGCTTCAGTAATATCTTTTTCCGTGTCACCAGACGCAAGCGTCCAAAGCACAGGTAAACTATTACGCAGACGTCCACCTAAAACTTCGCTTAATGGCACACCTAAACGTTTGGCCTGAATATCAAGTAGGGCAGTCTGAATGGCACACTTGGCAAAGCGGTTACCATTAATATTTTTACGAATCAGTTTTAGTGTTTGTGCAACATTTAAATCTTTAACTGATGTCAGTAATGGTGCAAAGTAGGTATCAATATTGGCTTTGACACTCTCAGGACTTTCTTCACCATAGTTCAGCCCACCAATGGTGGTGGCTTCACCCCAACCGACAATACCATCCGTGGTCGTAATTTTAACGAGTACCAAAGTCTGGGTACGCATAGTAGTCACAGACAACTGGTGAGGACGGATAGTTGGAATATCCACAAGTATGGTTTCTATGGTTCTATACATGAAGTTTCAACTATTACGAACTTGTTTGTATACCATAGAAGAATGTAATAGCCTAAAATAGATATAGAACGGTATTTTAAGATACTAAAAAGGTATATTAATGGAATTAAGACATCTACGTTATTTTGTTACCGTTGTTGAAGAACAGAGTCTGACGAAAGCCGCAGAAAAGCTTTTTATTGCTCAGCCACCTTTAACACGCCAAATCAAAAAACTAGAAGAAGAATTAGGGATCGATTTATTCGAAAAAGGCTCTCGTCCATTAAAAGCCACAGAAGCAGGGCTGTTTTTTTACCAACATGCCGTTCAAATTTTGACGCATACGGCTCAAGCTGCTTCCATGGCTAAAAAAATGAAGCTGGTAGAGAACATTGTCAAAGTTGGTTACGTCAGCTCACTTCTGTATGGGCGTTTACCACAAGTCATTTATCTATTTAGGCAGAAAAATCCTGACATTCATGTCGAACTTATTGAGTGTGGTACACGTGATCAGGTCGAGGCTTTAAAGTTAGGTAAAATCGATTTAGGTTTTGGCCGATTACCAATCAGTGACCCTGCCATTAAAAGGCTTTTACTTCGCAAAGAAAAATTAAAACTCGCGATTCATAAAAAGCATCCATTAAGTGAATTTCAAGATTCAGGAATTTATTTATCTCAAATTATTAATGAGACCATTTTTTCTTATCCAACCACACCTAAACCGAATTTCTCGACCACTATTCAAGCTTTATTTACCAAATTAGGTCTAGTTCCAGCCAAACTGACAGAAGTCCGAGAAATTCATATGGCACTGGGATTAGTGGCATCTGGGGAAGGAATATGTATTATTCCGGAAAGTGCCTGTGATATTGGTATGAAGAATCTAACTTACTTAAATATCTTGGACTTAGAAGCCTATAGTCCTATTTCTCTATCCATGCGAAACATGGATCAAAGTTCTTATATTCCCAAAATTTTAGATTGTATTGAAGAGATTTATAGCGAAGAAGATGTGTCTAGAAACTTGAATTTATAAACTTTTAAGGTTCTTAAACTGGATATTTCATGTTATTTTAAAACTTTAAACCTATAGGTAATATGTAAAAGGAATTATTGAATGAGAAAAATTTTAGGTTTAGCTTCACTTATTATGTCTACTAGTGTTGTACATGCAGAACAATTAAAAGAACAAGAAAAAACTTCTCCATATAGCGCAAATGTTACTTTTGCTAGTCAATATATTTCACGTGGTTTCCAACAAACATGGGGTAAACCAGCCTTACAAGGTGGCCTAGATTATATTAATCCTAATGGTTTTTTTGTAGGGACTTGGGCATCAAGTGTAAGTTCCAAATATCTGCGGGATGCTTCAGTTGAATGGGATTTTTATACAGGTTATTTAAAAACAATCGATAAATTTTCAATTGGGATGTCGGTTTTTTACTACTATTACCCAGGCGCGAAAAGTACACCAGAAACAGGGAGTAGCAGTTATAACTATGGTGAAATCGTACCCCAAATTGGCTATGGTCCTTTAAGCCTCAAATACTTTGTGACTTACACACCAGACTATGCCGGTTATAACTCCAAAACCATGGGTGGACCTGCTGGTAAAAGGTCGAGAGGTTCAAGTTATTTAGATCTTAACTTTACCCAGCCTATTAATGACACATGGACTTTTGGTGCCCATTATGGCTATGAAAGAATCAAAAACTTTTCAGAGTCGAACTTTCAGGATGTTAAAGCCGAACTCATAAAAGATTTAGGTGATGGTTGGAGTACAGGACTAGCCTATACCAAGGCATGGGATAAAAATGCTTATTATAAAAAGTATAGCAATGGTGAAGCAGGCGCACCTGTTTCAAATCCGATCGATTCGACTTTTACAGTGTCTGTAAAAAAGGTGTTCTAAGTTAAATTGATTAAGTAAAAATAAGACCAGTTAATACCGGTCTTACTTTTATTTTCAGTTTTTATTTCTTGATGATTAAAGCTAATTTACCTACATGTTGCCCTTGATCAAGGAACTCATGAGCTTGGCGTGCTTCTTCAAGATCGAATGTTTTATACAATAACGGTTTTATCTGTCCTTTTGAAATTAAAGGCCATACCTTTTCTTGCAGTGCTGCCATGACTTCAGCTTTAGCTTCTGCAGATTGAGAGCGTAGGGTAGCGCCTGTATGAGTTAGGCGTTTAGCAAGCATCGGAAAAATATTGACTTTGTCAGCTAGCCCTTTAAGCACACCTATTTGCAATATTGTGCCGTTCATTGCCGCGACTTCATAATTTCGCTGGATGTAATCTCCGGCAATAATATCCAAGACAAAATCCACACCTTTACCATCAGTATGTTTTTTTACAACTTCAACAAAGTCATCTTCATTATAATTTATGGCTACATCAGCACCAATTTTTAAACTCGCTTCTTGATGGTCTTTGCTCGAAACTGTTGTAAAAATTTGGGTTGCTCCAAAAGCTCGAGTTAACATCGTTGCGGTAGTACCAATTCCTGAAGTACCACCATGTATTAAAATTGAACTGTTTGGGCGGAATTTTGCATGTTGGAAAAGGTGTGACCAAACTGTCATGAAGGTTTCTAGTAAAATTCCACCTTCAATTAATGTCAGACCTTCAGGAATAAAGAGTACATTGTCTTGATGGGCAACTACATATTCAGCATAGCCACCACCCGGAACTAGCGCACAGACTTCATCTCCAGCTTTAAACTTAGTGACTTGCTTGCCTACTTGTTTAACAACTCCGGAAACTTCTAATCCAGGAATGTCTGTCACACCAGGCGGTGGTGCATACAAACCTTTTCGTTGCATTACATCTGGACCGTTAATACCTGCTGCAACAACTTCAATTAATATCCCATCATCTGTTAATTCAGGCATAGGTCTTTCACTAACTGTAATAACTTCAGGGCCGCCAGCACCATTAAAAGTGATACATTTCATAAAGTTGTTTCCTTATTCGGTATTGTTTGTTAAATAAGCGGAATTTAGACTTAATGCTCAATCCCGCTTAGGATGAGAAATAATTAAGATTTAGCTTTTTTCTTACCCAAAGTAATGGCAAGTGCTAATTCCATGAATTTTCCAAAAGGAGCATGTAAGAAGCTTGGAAAATTCCAGCGGCCCTGATCAAAGACACCTTTTGCATGGCTCATAGAACGAAAACCTTCAATTCCGTGATAAGCACCCATACCACTTGGGCCGATGCCACCAAACGGTAGATCGTCTTGTGCCACATGAATTAAAGTATTGTTAATACCAACGTTACCTGAAGTGGTACGGCGTAGCAGTTTTTTGCAATTAGCATCTTTTTCACCAAAATAATATAAGGCGAGTGGGCGGTCTCGTTCATTGATGTAGTTAATCACTTCATCAATATCACGGTAGGTACGAACGGGTAGAATTGGGCCAAAGATTTCTTCTCTCATAATTGCATCATCATCTTTTGCTCCTACAACAAGTGTTGGAACAAGAGTACGAGTGCGATTCTTTGCCGATTCAGGTTTGATTCCTAGTTCAATGATTCGTGCGCCATTTTGTTCTGCATTATCAAGTAAGCCTTGTAAACGAGCATAATGACGTTCATTGACAATTGAAGTGTAATCATCACAATCTGGCCCGTTTGGATAGAACCGAGAGACTGTGGCATTGTATTCTTCAATAAATGCTTCTAAATCATCTTCATGAACAAGAGCATAATCTGGAGCAACACATGTTTGCCCACCATTGGATAATTTTCCATAGGCAATACTGGTCATGGTTCTCGAATTTACGTGGCCTCGACCTACAATAGCTGGACTTTTACCACCTAATTCAAGAGTGAGCGGAACGAGGTTATCACTTGCTGCTTTCATGACTTTACGGCCTACAGGTGTGCTTCCTGTAAACAATAGATGGTCGAAAGGCAGTGCACTAAATTCAGCACCAACTTCAGGTCCACCTAAAACAACCGCAACTTCTTCTATAGAAAAGTTCGCCGCAAGCATGCGTGAGATCACTTCACTTGTTCGAGGGGTGAGTTCCGATGGTTTAAGCATTGCTCTGTTACCGGCAGCAATCGCTGTAGCAAGAGGAATAAGCGTAAGAGAAATAGGGTAGTTCCAAGGAGCCATGACCCCAATAACCCCTTTAGGCTGATATTCTATATGAGCACTAGCCGAGCGATAAAATAAGCTGACATGACGCTTTTCTGGCTTCATGAAACGGCGTAAATTACGCGTTAAATAATCGATGGACTGAACAATACCCACAAGTTCCATGACATCTGTTTCATGATATGAACGGTGTCCAAAATCTTCACTTGCAGCAACTTGTAATTCACTACGATATTCAATGACAGCAGCACGAAGCTTTGCAAGATTTGCTTTACGCTGTTGAAGTGTTGGTGGTTCAGCTTTCAAAAAAGCTTTGCGTTGTAGAGAGAGTATCTCTGATGCATTTAAAGTGCTGCTTACTTCATTGAGAGTATTCATCTTAAACCTCAAAACATAGCTTAACGATCCTAAGCTAACTGACTGATGATTAAAGTTTAGTCGGTAGATTTAATACGACCTGAGCATCTTCAATAACATCGAGACGAAGAATAGTAGATGCGCCCAACTGATCTAGAAGCTGGCTCACATGGCCGCCATGGCGTGTCACTTGTATCTTGCGCGGGAAAAGTTTTTCACCAAACGAGAGAACATTGGTTTGCACTAGAGTTTGATGCCACTCGTTATCGACTAAATGCAACATCGTGGCTTTACCCATGCGGGATTCAGACTTAACTCTTTTTAATGACGGAGTTGCGGTTGTTAGGCTGATATCTAATTTGTTGTAAGTTGAAAGTGTTGCTTCAACTTTTTTCTTATCAATCTTTACATCAATTTCAGCTAGCCATTTTGGAAGTTGATAACCATATACGCCACGTACACGTGCTATTTCAGTGTCGACAGGTAAAGCTAATACATGCGCATAAAAGTGACGTTTACGAATCGAGTTAATCAGCTCTAAAGCATGCGGACCATGAGCTTTAGGTTTACGCACGACAATAGCGACAGACGATTCATTGTATGGATCATTATCACAAACTGTATAAGTGAAAAAGGTGAGCGCAACTAGTCCATAACCTGGGAAAGCTTCCAAGGGTACTAGAGGTGAAGGTAATTTTTTCTTTAACAGCTTAATTGGAGCAAGCATCAAAACTTGCACATTGCCGCTACGATAATAAAAGTTGGGAGCCCAGACAGGTCCAACTCTTGATTCAACTAATTTTTTAGGAATGCTACGGAAAAAATCAATATTTCCAGCTGCAGGATCTTTTGCAACTTCATCTAAATCAGGATTCATTCTAAAGCGGTCATAATAACCACCTTTTGGAACTTTAACTTTCTGTTGTCCAAATTCAACTTCAGTGAACGCTTTATTTGTATTCATAATTGGTTAACCTTTAAATTGATCGACTGAGTAGCTGATAATCTTTAAAAGCAAATATCAACTTTCTGCCTGTAGGTTTACTATAAGTTTAAAGTTCACTTGAATGTCAATATGCTATTTTTCTAAGAATTAAAAACTGGTTGTAACGAATTTAAAATAACTTTTGATAAGAATAGATAGAGCCGATTAACTTCTAAATGATCTAAAGAAAATCCTTAGTTTTTAGTATTGTAGAAATTATTTTTTTACACTTTTTAAACGTTGTTTTTACTAAAATCTATTGACCTTCAAGTGAACTTTAACCTTACTATGTTATGACTATCCATGAGGGTAGGATTGAAAATTTTATATGTACTTATTACGAATTAATTAGAGCATATACAGTAAATCGATAGTGTAACTTTTACACAGGAGAAACAAAAATGGGATATGTCACAACAAAAGACGGCGTAGATATTTTTTATAAAGATTGGGGCCCTCGCGATGCTCCTGTAATTTTCTTCCACCATGGTTGGCCGCTCAGTTCAGATGACTGGGATGCGCAGATGCTTTTTTTCCTTAAAGAAGGTTTTCGTGTAGTTGCTCACGACCGCCGTGGTCATGGTCGTTCAACTCAAGTCTGGGATGGTCATGATATGGACCATTATGCAGATGACGTTGCTGCTGTGGTTGAGCATTTAGGTGTACAAGGCGCGGTACATGTAGGGCATTCAACAGGTGGTGGTGAAGTAGCGCATTATGTTGCTCGTTATCCTAATGACCCTGTAGCTAAAGCTGTTTTAATTAGTGCCGTTCCTCCACTCATGGTAAAAACGGAAAGTAATCCAGATGGTTTACCAAAAGAAGTTTTTGATGACCTTCAAAATCAACTTTTTAAAAATCGTTCACAATTTTATCATGACGTACCAGCAGGTCCATTCTATGGATATAACCGCCCAGGAGCGAAAGTATCAGAGCCTGTGGTGTTAAATTGGTGGCGTCAGGGCATGATGGGCGGAGCAAAAGCTCATTACGACGGAATTGTTGCTTTCTCTCAAACAGATTTTACTGAAGCTCTCAAAAAGATCGAAGTTCCAGTTCTTATTTTGCATGGTGAAGATGATCAGGTGGTACCTTTTGAAATTTCTGGTAAAAAATCTGCCGAACTCGTTAAAAACGGTACTTTGATTAGTTATCCAGGATTCCCTCACGGAATGCCAACTACAGAAGCAGAAACAATTAATAAAGATCTTTTAGCATTTATTAGAAGTTAAGTTTAAAAAAAGGGCAGCCAAAATTGACTGCCCTTTTTATATTGATTCGATTGATTCTTTTTTCGGGTGCATATTAATGAATGACGATACTAAAAAATGTCCTTTTTCCCAACTTACTACTGATTTTGGGGCTCCAGTTGTAGACAACCAAAATAGTATGACGGCAGGTGCAAGAGGGCCTCTACTTGCTCAAGACCTATGGCTAAACGAGAAATTAGCTAACTTTGTTCGTGAAGTAATTCCAGAACGTCGTATGCATGCAAAAGGTTCAGGTGCATTTGGTACTTTCACTGTTACTCATGATATTACTCAATATACTCGCGCTAAAATCTTTAGCAAAATTGGTAAAAAAACGGAAATGTTTGCCCGATTTACCACAGTAGCTGGTGAGCGTGGAGCAGCAGATGCAGAACGAGATATACGCGGTTTTGCTTTAAAGTTTTATACAGAGGAAGGTAACTGGGACATGGTGGGTAACAATACACCAGTGTTCTTCTTACGTGATCCACGTAAATTTCCAGATTTAAATAAAGCAGTAAAACGTGATCCTAAAACTAACTTACGTAGCGCAACGAATAACTGGGATTTCTGGACTTTATTACCTGAAGCTTTACATCAGGTCACTATTGTCATGTCTGATCGTGGTATTCCTGCTTCTTATCGTCATATGCACGGTTTTAGTAGCCATACTTATAGTTTCATCAATAGTGCAAATGAACGTTTCTGGGTGAAATTTCACTTCCGGACCCAACAGGGAATTAAAAACTTAACAGATGCTGAAGCTGGTGAATTAGTGGGTCATGATCGCGAAAGTCATCAACGTGACTTATTCGATGCGATTGAAAGAAAAGATTTCCCTAAGTGGACTTTGTATGTACAGGTAATGCCTGAGCAAGATGCTGAAAAGGTTCCATATCATCCATTTGATTTAACAAAAGTCTGGCCTCATGGAGATTATCCATTAATTGAGGTTGGTGAGTTCGAGCTGAATCGAAACCCTGAAAATTTCTTCTTAGATGTTGAACAATCTGCTTTTGCACCAAGTAATCTGGTTCCAGGCATTAGCGCTTCACCAGACCGCATGCTGCAAGCCCGTTTATTTAACTATGCTGATGCTCAGCGTTATCGTTTAGGTGTGAACTATCAGCAAATACCTGTAAATGCAGCGCGTTGCCCAGTTCATAGTAATCACCGTGACGGTCAAGGACGCATCGATGCCAATTATGGTGGTCTTCCACATTACGAGCCAAATAGTTTTGGACAATGGCAAGAGCAGCCTCAGTACAAAGAACCACCGTTAAAAATTAATGGGGATGCTGATTTCTGGAACTATCGTGAAGATGACAACGATTATTTCAGTCAACCTCGTGCTTTGTTTGAACTTATGACTCCTGAGCAACAACAGGCTTTATTTGATAATACTGCACGCGCAATGGGCGATGCTCTTGATTTCATTAAATATCGCCACATTCGTAACTGTTACGCATGTCATCCAGCTTATGGCGAAGGTGTGGCTAAGGCGCTTGGTTTGACAGTTGAAAATGCTCAAGCAGCTAGAGAAACTGACCCTGCACGTGGTTTACCAAGTTTTATTTAAATCTTTAAAACAGTACATAAGGCTATGTAAATAATAGCTTTATGTACTTCACTATTTTGTAGCATTGAATGAAAAAATTAATATTTGCACTCAGCCTTGGTATTCAATCATTATTCTTCACAAGTAATGTACAAGCAGGGCTGACCATTCCTGTGGGTCTTACCAAATCAGATTCAATACATACATTTCCAGAAACGCTAAGACGAGATTTTTGGGAGCGATTAGGGATTAAAGCTGAGGCCAAAGGTACTGCTACAGCTATTGATGAACCGAATATTGGTGGAAACCCAACTAAATTTAACTATCCTGTGAGCAGTATTGTGATTGGCTCCAAGATGAAAATTTTACTGGGACGAGCAAAAGGTACGGTGATGGTATATTCACGTATTGCAGAAGATGGAAGTTTGAAGAGTTTAACGCTTTCTAATTTTGCAATTGATTATGTTCATCAATATGTTTTAGCAGATGCAACATATGGTAAAGATAAGAGTAACTTACAATTACCAATTTTTACTTTTAATATTGAAAAACCTTTGAAATTTCATTATCAATTTCCAATTGGTTTTAAAAGCGATGAGAAACTTAATCATTTATATTTAACACCTCAAGCAAAGACCGCTTATAAAGAGGCTTTAGCTTTACCTGAAACAGCCATACCTTTATTAGATTTAGATTTTGGTACATTAACTCAAAATTCATCTTCAAAAATTCGGTTTAACTAACATTTTTTTAAAGAGAATAGAACTTTATTGTTTCCAGATAATATATTTAAAGTAACTAGAGTTTTATATTTTATTAAAAAGAATTTTTATAAATAAACTGAAATATAAAAAATTATTATATATGGCAGAAATAATCGTAGCCCTTTCTTCTCATAATAAGTAGAAAGGGCTCTTTAAAATTATTTTTTAGCTGACGATTTATCAAGTGATGGATATGGAACAGGCATATTTAATGCCAATTGTGCATCTTTCACTACATCAAAACGTAGAACTTTATTAGCTCCTAGTTCATCAAGTAATTTACTCAGCGGTCCACCACTTTTTACAACTTGAACGTTCTTTGGAAAAAGCTTTTGTCCAAATGCCAAAGTATTAGACTCTACTGAAGTGCTGTGCCATTTCCCATCTACCAATTGATACATGGTTTTTGTTTCAATATGAGATTGTGGTTTAACAGTTTTAATTTCTGGCAATGGTGCAGCTACACTTAAATCAGGTTTACCATCAGTATTATAAATATGAGCTTGAACTGATTTATCACCAATTTTCATATCAATAGGTGTTAACCATTTTGGTAATTGGTAACCATACACACCGCGAACACGAGCAATTTCTGTATTTACTGGTAATGCGAGTACATGCCCATAATATTTATGGTTACGCATTGAGCTCAATAATTCTGTGGTATTGAAGTGATGAGCACCAGGTTGGCGTACAACCACAGCAACCGAAACTTCATCATATGGGTCGACATCACCGACTGCATAAGAGAAGAATGTTAATGAAACCAAACCATAGCCTGGGATAGGTTGTAATGGTTCAAGTGGAGCAGGGAGTTTTGCTTTTACTTTAGAAATCGGAGCAAGCATCAAGAGTTGGATATTGCTAGTACGGTAATAAAAATTCGGAGACCATACTTTACCCACTCTAGTATCTACAAGTTTTTTGGGGATGGTACGGAAATAATCAATATTTCCAGCTGCAGGATCTTTTGCAACTTCGTCTAGATTCGGGTTCATACGAAAACGATCGTAATAGCCACCTTTTGGAACATTAACTTTATAAGGCCCAAACTCTACAACAGTTGTTTCCTGTGAAGTGCTTGAGTTTGATGGTTGTTGTACAGAACTTGAGTTAGTCTCAACCGCTTGAGCTGAAAAACTCAATAATAAACTTACGGATAACGCAGTAACTGTTTGAGGGAGATTAAGCTTGTTGAACATTGATATGTTCCTCCTATAGACCATGTATTAATGCTAAGATTAAAGTAAGGTTTAAGGTCAAGCATTTTTATCATTATTTTAAATTTTATTAAAAATAAAATTAGAATATTAAAAAAATAAAATATATGATTTTTTATGCATTAAAAAAGAGAGCCAGAATATAAAATTCTGGTTCTCTTTTTTCAAACTATTTTAATAATTATTTAAGAGTACTTAAGCGTTTAACAACAGCTTCGGCAATTTCTTTACTAGATTGAGGGTTTTGTCCAGTAATGATTCTGTCATCCGATACTACATATGAAGTAAATGGAAGAAAGCCTTGCTTATATTTAGCGCCATGGTTAATTAAGCTATTTTGTAAGGAAAATGGAACTTGAGATTTTATTCCAGATAAAGTTTCTTCTTTATTCGCGAACCCAGTAACAGTTCTACCTGAAATGAGTGGTTTACCATCTTCACCTACCAACGGTAATAAGCCTCCCACACCATGACAAACCGCTGAAACGATACCACCTTGGCGATAAATGCTTTCACTAATATTTTTTAGTTCTTTATTATCTGGGAAGTCCCACATTGTTCCATGTCCACCCGTATAATAAATTGCTTTATAGCGTGTTGGATCGATACTGCTTGGTGCCAAAGTGTGGTTTAAGCGATACATAAACTGACGATCAGCTAAAAGTTTTCGAGCTGATTTATCAACGTAAATAGGCTTCATACTACGTTCATCAAGTGGTACAACTCCACCTTGAGGACTGACAAAATCCATGTCATAGCCAGCAGCTTTAGCGACATCATAAAAATGAGTTAATTCAGTAAGCCATAAGCCAGTTTTATCTGAACGAGTCGGATAGGCTGAATGATTTGTCATGACGACTAAAATTTTACCTTTGCTTTTAGCCGTTTCTTGATTTTGTACTTGATCAGATGCATTTGCATAGCTTACTGTTAAAAAAGCCATAAAAATGGCAATGAACCAACGCTGAAAACTCCAAACTTTAGGCATTGTAGGCTCCTCATGTTTACCTATTGAGCATCCTATGCTTAAAGTAAGGTTTAAGGTCAAGGTTTTTTCAAAAATCGCCGATAAATGGCAAGATGATGAGTTCCAGAATAAGAAATTTCAAATATGAAATAAATTTCATATTTGAAACGATAGCTGATTTTTAAGTTATTGAATTTAAATATAAAAATAATGGCATGTAATTTGCTCCAATCGGATTAGCTACAAGGAGTAAATAATGAATGCGAATCATATACTGCAATTGAGCGGAATATTGCAGCAGAATCTAGGGCTAATCCCTCATGAAATTCAGTTAAAAAAAATGAGTGGCGGAGCTATCCAAGAAAATTGGCTAGTTCAATCTGAAGATTTTGCATTAGTACTGCGTAAAAATGCTGAATCTAGTGTAGAGGCTAGTTCAGATCGGGAGCAGGAATTTTTACTTTTAGATCGGTTATATCACTTTGGCATTAAAGTGCCAGAGCCACTTTATTTCGAGAAGTCACCTAACTTTTTAAACAGTGATTTCTTCATTATGAAAAAAATTGATGGTGTTACAGAAGGCCATAAATTAGTTCGAATTACAGAAGAAGAAAAACGTAAAAAGATTACTCAAGACATTGGTAGGCAACTTGCTTTAATTCATGCCATTCAATCAGATGAAGTATTAGAGAAACTACTTCCTAAGCCAGATAAAGATCAATATTTAGAAAAAAAGCTTACAGTTTTTCTAGAACAACTGGATCACTTAAAAAGACAACGTCCAATCCTTGAGTACGCTATTCAATGGATGTTTAACAATCTTCCAAAAGTCGATGATTTGGTCTTAGTCCATGGTGATTACCGCATTGGTAACATCATGATTAATGGCGATCAAATTTCAGGAATTTTAGATTGGGAATTTACTCAATGGGGCGATCGAAGAGAAGACTTAGGATGGTTTACCTCTAAATGTTGGCGTTTTGGTCAAGATGAAAATATAGCGGGGGGAATCGGTTCATATAAGGACTTTGCGAAAGCTTACGCTGAGATTTCCGATATTTATATCCCTGAATTTGAAATGAAGTTTTGGCATGTGCTGTCTCATGTTCGATGGGCAATTATTGCGATGCAGCAGTCTGACCGAAATAACGAAATGGATACTCCATCACTCGAATTAGCCCTAACGGAATTTTTAGTTCCCCGACTTGAAAAAAATATCTTGGAAATATTGGGAGAAAAAGAATGAGTGAGCAAAAGATAATTGACCTGATTAAAGCCAGCCAAGCCGTCATTAAGAATGAGCTTTTACCGCAATCGGACAGTCAGAAATATAACTTGTTAATGCTCATGAGAAGCTTGGAAATTTTGCAGGCTTATATTTTGCAAAAGGATATTTCTACATTGCATCGTTCAGGCATTGTGCAAGATTATTTTTCTTTCCCAATCAAAGATGTTGATGAGGCAATTCAATTGCTTATTAGCGATATTCGTGAAGGTAAACAATCGGATCAAACATTTGAGATATTAAAAGCTCTTAATTCGGAAGACTTAAAAATTACTGAACCAAAGGCAGCTCAACATGGATAAATATCGACTACGAATTTATTTAGTTCGGCATGGGCACGTTTCATATTTTGATGCAGATAAGAACCCGATTAACCCTAAGTTTGCACAGTTATCCGAACGAGGAATAGAGCAAATACAACAACTGGCTCATCAATTACAAGATGTTAATTTTGAAAAAATTTACTCATCTACCATGCCACGTTCGATTCAGACAGCCGAAATTTTGAAGCGCTATCAAAATGAGCATAAAGAAATTCACTCATTCGATGATATTCGAGAAATAAGAGCAGGACGTTTAAGAGAAATTTCATTGGATCGTGCTGAACTGGAAATTAAAAAGGCCTATCAGTTCCATAAAAATAATCTTGAATTATTTGTACAAGGCGAAAGTTGGTCGCTCTTTATTACTCGTGTACTGACATGGTTCGAAAACATGATTTTAACAGTAGACAAAGACCAAAATATCCTGATTTCTTCACACGATATTGTAAATCGAATACTCATTAATTGGGTATATGGACATGACTTCAAAGATGTCTATTCGCAGGAACAAGATTATGGCTGCTTAAATATTCTTGATCTAACGATTGAAAATCAAAAGGTAATAAGCAAACGAATCAAGCTTCAAAATTTCACGCCGTACAATCTGATTAAAAATGAGCTATTTAATAGCGCTATGGATGATGTGTATGAAACTTATATCGCGACTCAAGGCTTTAAATTAAAGGAACTCAGCTTATGATTACACTATCTAATGAATTATTAGAACTACAACAGAAAGTTAGAGAATTTATTCAACAAGAGGTGATTCCATTAGAAAGTGATCCTCGTCAAGATAGCCACGGGCCTAGCGAAGCTTTACGCCAAGAGTTAGTGAGTCGCGCGCGTCGTTGGGGGTTGCTAACTCCCCATGCAAGTCAAGAAATGGGAGGGCTTGGATGGTCGCATCTTCAAAAGGCTGTGGCTTTCGAAGAAGCAGGATATTCTGCTTTAGGTCCAATCGCTTTAAATATTCATGCACCAGATGAAGGAAATATTCATCTTTTAGATGCTGTCGCAAACGATGCACAAAAAGAAAGATGGCTAAAAAAATTGGTAGCTGGAGAAATTAGATCGTGCTTTGCCATGACGGAACCGGCACCGGGTGCTGGCTCAGATCCATCCATGCTTCAAACAACAGCAATTGAAGATGGCGATGACTATATTATTAATGGCCGTAAATGGTTAATTACAGGAGCCGATGGAGCTAGCGTTGCGATTATTATGGCAAAAATGGAAGATGGTTCCGCTTCAATGTTTCTAACAGACACCAATGTTGAAGGCTTTATATTAGAAAAAAATATGAATGCTATGGACTCATGCTTTTCAGGTGGCCACGGCATTTTACGCTTTGAGAATTTACGTATACCTAAAGAAAATGTGTTGGGTGAAATTGGTAAAGGCTTTAAATATGCTCAAGTTCGCCTTGCACCAGCACGTTTAACACATTGTATGAGATGGTTGGGGCAAGCAAGGAGAGCACATGATATTGCTACTCAATATGCGCGAGAACGCCAATCTTTTGGCAAGAGATTAGGAGACCATCAAGGCGTTGGTTTTATGCTTGCCGACAATGAAATGGATATTTTAACAACTCGATTAGCCGTTCACTATTGTGCACAGGTTTTAGATTTAGGTGAGAAAGGAAATTATGAGTCGAGCCTAGTTAAAGTGATCAGCTCTGAAGGTATCTGGCGTGTGGTGGACCGATCAGTTCAGATTTTAGGTGGACAGGTCATGACGGATGAATCAGTGGTTTGCAAGATTTTTAAAGATGCACGTGGTTTTAGAATTTATGATGGCGCGAATGAAGTTCACCGCATGAGCATAGCCAAAAAACTATTAGGGAAGCAGTTGTAATAGTAGGGATAAGAGAATGAATATTTTTGATGTAAAAGATAAATATATTTTAATTACGGGTGCTTCAAGTGGTTTGGGGCATCACATAGCTGAATTATTTGCAAAAGAAGGTGCGAATATTGTTATTTGTGCCAGACGGTTAGAGCGATTGAAAGAATTAGAATCGCATATAAAAAATGAATTTGGAGTGAAAGTTTATACCTTTGCGTTAGATGTAAATGATCGTTCCGCTGTGAAAGATATGCTTAGTTCTTTAGAAGCAGAAGGAGTCACAGTAGATGTGCTAATTAATAATGCTGGGGTGAGTGATACCAAGCGTTTCTTAGACTATAACGATGAAGATTGGGATAAGATTGTAGATACTAACCTTAAAGCCCCTTGGCAATGTGCACAAGAAGTTGTGCAGCATATGATTAAAGCTGAACGTAAAGGGTCTATTATCAACATTACATCAATTCTGTCTCAGTCTACCAACCTAGGCGTTAGCCCATACTGTGCATCGAAGGCTGGCTTACGTCATTTAACAGAAGTTATGGCAGTAGAGTTGGCTAGATTTGGTATAAATGTAAATGCCATCGCGCCAGGCTATATGATTACTGAAATTAATGAAGAATATTTAACTGGCGAATCTGGACAACAGCTTTTAAAGAAAATTCCAACAAGGAAGTTTGTAGAATTTGATGACTTAAATGGACCTTTACTTTTACTTGCTTCGCAAGCAGGTCAAGGCATAACAGGTATCGAAATTAAAGTCGATGGCGGTCATAGCGCTGCGCCTATATAAAACGTTTTTTAATGGAGTAAAAAATGCTTAATCGAAAACCAATTAATATTTTGGTCACCTATATTAAAAAACCTAATATTAATGGTTTTCGATCTTTGGTTGAGCAGGCGATTAGTGAAGTAGAGTCGAACGAAATCGATTTGGTGGAATGCCATATTTCTGATGTGCAAGATGTTGCTCAAAGCTTGGTAGAAAATGGTTGTCAGATTCTCCTATGTACGGGAGCGACCGCGAGTTTTCTACAAAAAAAATTAAATATTGATATTCAGGTCATTCGAACTGGTACTTTTGACGTTATTCAAGCCATATCAAACTTAAAACAATATAAGCGAATTGCTTTGGTGGGTAATACATCCACAGTCGATCTTGAGAACTACTCAGATATTTTTGCTTTAGATATACAACAGTTTAACTATGACTCATATTTAGATGCTAAAAAAACAATTCATTTAATTAAAAATCAAGGTTTTGATGCCATTATTGGTTCACCTGTTGCAGTAGAGTTAGCTCTGAATGAAAACCTAGTCGGGCATTTGGCGATTAGTGTGCCGTCTTTAAAAGACCTGCTGCAAAATGCCTTACGTACCCTTGAAAAGATTCGCAGAGAACAATATTCAACCTTACGTTTGACTGAGATTTTTAATCACTTAAATGAAGGTATTTGTTTTATCACTAAGCAAAAAAAGATTTCTTTAATAAATAACTCAATGAGTTCGTTACTTGAAAAAGACTCTTCAGACGTTTTAAACAAATCAGCATTAGAAATTTTTGAAGGTTTAAACTTTGATATAGACCAAGAAAACAGTCATCAACTCGTCCAATTTAAAAATTTAAAACTGGCTGTATATATTTCCAAACTAAAAAATGACTATATAGATGGCTATATCTTAAGAGTGCAGGAACTAAATGCATTAGAGCAGTCTAATAGTCAGTTTAGAAAGGTTTCATCAAAGAACTTTAATACAAGATATACCTTTGATCAGATCTTGACACAAAGCGCTAATTTTCAACAAATCATCAAGTTATCCAAAGCATATGCAAAAACCGATAGTACCATTCTCATTACTGGTGAAAGTGGTACAGGTAAAGAAGTTTTAGCACAAAGTATTCATAATCATAGCAGTCGTTATAAAGCACCATTTGTTGCAATCAACTGTGCATCTTTTCCAGAAAGCTTGTTAGAAAGCGAATTATTTGGTTATGAAGAAGGTGCCTTTACTGGAGCGAAAAAAAATGGGCGTATTGGTCTCATTGAAGCGGCACATACGGGTACGCTTTTTTTAGATGAAATTGGAGATATGCCATTACATCTACAAACTAGATTTTTACGGGTCTTACAAGAAAGACAAATTAACCGCTTGGGCTCAGTGGTAAGTCATCATTTAGATATACGTGTGATTGCTGCAACTCATGCGGACTTAGAAGAATTAGTACGAAATGGAAGCTTTCGGGCAGATCTCTACTATCGTTTAAATATTTTAAGAGTGTATACGCCGTCTTTAAAAGAACGAAAAGAAGATATCTTGTATTTAGCAAATTCCTTTCTAGAGAAATATAGAAAATCATTGGATGATTTGCCAAATATTTTACAGAAGGCTTTTTTACACTATTCTTGGCCGGGCAATATCCGCGAACTTGAAAATATTGTGGAAAGAATCAATGTGCTGTTACAGCTTGATCATGAAATTTTAACTCCAGAGTTTTTAAAGCAACAGTTACCCGAGCTATTTCAATCTCAAAATCACCACACGGCGCAACCTTTATTAAAAGAAGTAAAAGTTAATCAAGAGTTGAGTTTGATTGAACAGACACTTGCAGAAGTAGATGGTGATTTAGACCTTGCTGCGCAAAAACTCGGGATTAGTCGAACCACTTTATGGCGTAGAATGAAACTCATAAATCACTAATTTCAAAATTGAAATTTTTTCAAAAAAGAAAAATAATAAAATCAAGTAAGTTATTGAAAATAATAATAAAATAATCTGGCATCATAGTTGCATTGACTCATATAAGCATCTGAATCAGTTGCTAAATTGTGTGAGGAAATAAGAATGACGAATGGATTAATGATGCATTGTAATTTAAACATTACTTCAATAATGCAGCATGCTTTGACAGTTTACGCAGATCAAGAAATTGTGACTTTGAAAGCAGATGGGATAACTAAACACCGATATACATATAAAGATGCTTTCGAACGTGTTTCTCAGTTTGCCAATGTATTAGACCGATTAAATATAAGTTCTGATGCTAAAGTCGGAACGATGGCATGGAACTCGTATCAGCATTTTGAATTGCACTATGCCATTCCATGTACGGGAAGAATTTACCATACAATTAACCCTAAATTGGCAGCTGAACAGCTCATTCAAATTATCAATTCTGCTCAAGATGAAGTGCTCATTATTGAGCCAGATTGTTTGGCATTAGTTGATTCTATTTATGACAATATAAAGCCAGTCATAAAGCATTTTATTGTGCTCGGTGACCCCAATAAAAATTTAAAAGCACAATTCGATTTTGTCTTTTATGAAGAACTCATTGCTCCAGAGCAGTCTTATTATGATTGGCCAGATATCCCTGAAGAGAGTGCAAGTGGTCTTTGCTATACATCGGGGACAACAGGTGATCCTAAAGGTGTTCTTTACTCACATCGTAGTACCGTATTGCATGCATTAATACTCGCTATGCCAAATGCGATTGGCTTAACGCATGATAGCTGCATTATGCCTTTGGTTCCGCTTTATCATATTAGTGCATGGGGAATGCCATTTAATGCGGTTTTATCGGGGGCAAAAATCGTTTGGCCTCATTCATTTGCGGGTCAAACCGAGAAAATTTTTAATTTGATCCAATCAGAACACGTCGATATTTCTATGGCTGTTCCGACCATCTGGAATGCTTTTAAAAATTATCTTGAAGACCACCATATTTCGTCAGTCAGTTTAAAACGGGCAATATCTGGTGGTTCAGCTGCACCATATTCGCTGATTGAGTCTTTGAGCCATTATGGGGTTTCTGTTGAAAATGCTTGGGGAATGACTGAAACCAGTTCAATGGCAGTCTGTAATCGAGTAGATCAAATCAAAAATAATGTCGAAACCCAATCGATTAAATGCGGTAAACCTATCTTCGGTATTCAAATGAGATTGCGTGATGAGAATCATCAATTACTTCCTCATGATGGTGTGCATGAAGGCATTTTAGAAGTACGTGGTCATACAATTGCTAAACAATATATCAATCAACCAAAAGCAGGAGAAGAAGAGGGCAAATGGTTCGATACGGGAGATATCGCCTGCATAGATGAATATGGATATATGCATATTACGGACCGTGCCAAAGATATGATTAAGTCGGGAGGAGAGTGGGTCAGCAGTGTTGAAGTTGAAAATGCAGCGATGGGATATGAAAAAGTTGCAGAAGCTGCTGTTATTGCTGCCAATCATCCTAAATGGGGAGAACGCCCACTTTTAATATTGGTGCCAAAGTCTCCACAAGAAAAAATTGAACATTCAGAAATTGTCATTTTTCTATCATCCAAATTACATAAATGGGCCATTCCGTCAGCAACCATATTGGTTGAAGAAATACCGCATACGCCCACTGGAAAAATCAGTAAAAAAATATTGAGAGAACGTTATCACGACTATTTCACCAATAGTGCTTTTGCTGAATGTAAATAATGATCAACATAAAAAAGGATTTTTTATATGAACAACCCTCAGGAAGCAAATATCGTTTTAGATGCGAAATTTAAAAAGATGGTAAAGCAGAGAAATCGATTCGCCGTTTTTCTAAGTTTAATTGTACTCAGCATTTACTTTATTTTTATAGGAACCGCCACCTTTCGCCCTGAATTGCTTGCAATGCCACTAGAGGCAAGCAAAATCACAATTGGTTTACCGATTGCTGCAATAGTCATTGTATCGAGCTGGGTCATAACGGGCTTATATATATTTATTACAAATCAATATTTTGACAGACAAAAAGAAAAACTAAGAAAGGAATATCGTTATGAATAAATATTTTGCTTTTACTATTTTGACCTTATTTAGCTCCGGTGCTTGGGCTTCACAAAGCGAGCCAAGGAATTGGACCGCTATTATCATGTTTGCATGTGTAGTTGGTATTTCACTACTTATTACTTTTAAAGCTGCAAAGAAAACAGTATCGAAAGAAGATTTTTATACAGCGGGTAATGCTATTTCAGCTAAGCAAAATGGTTTGGCGATTGCGGGAGACTATATGTCTGCCTCAACCTTACTCGGTATTTCCAGTATGGTTTTCTTCAAAGGTTATGATGGTTTTATCTATGTGACGGGCTTCTTTGTTTGCTGGCCGATTTTAACTTTCTTAATGGCTGAAAGACTGAGAAACCTTGGTAAATATACTTTTGCAGATATTGTTTCGTACCGATTAGATCCGCAGCGCACCCGTATTTTGGCAACGTGTGGTTCACTTATTGTTGTATGTTGCTACTTAATTTTGCAAATGGTGGGTGCTGGTCAGCTCATTAAATTGTTGTTTGGTCTAGATTATAAAATTGCCGTTATGCTAGTCGGTTGTCTAATGCTGGTATATGTCATTTTTGGAGGAATGCTTGCAACCACATGGATACAAATAGTTAAAGCTATTCTTTTGCTCTTTGGTGGAACAGTTCTAGTATTTCTGGCATTTAAAGCATTTGGTTTTAGTTTAAATAATATGGCTGAGGCCGCCGTAAATGCACATAAATTAGGACAAAAGGTGTTAGAACCGGGTCCAATGCTATCCAACCCGATTAATACACTCTCTATGTCTATTGGATTGATCTTTGGTTTAGCAGGTTTGCCACATATTCTGATGCGCTTTTTTACAGTTCCAAATGCTGCTGAAGCACGCCGTTCAGTCTTTTATGCTTCTGGTTATATTGGTTACTTCTTTCTTGTGGTTTGTATTTTAGGTTTAGCTTCCATCGCCATAGTAGGTACTAATCCTCAATATTTTGTAGATGGGCAACTCGGTGGAGATTTAATTGGCGGCAGTAACATGGTTGCTATGCACCTAGCAAAAGCTCTTGGTGGAAATTTGTTGCTCGGTTTCTTATCTGCTGTAGCATTTGCAACGATTTTAGCCGTAGTGGCTGGCTTGGCACTTGCTGGAGCTTCAGCAATTTCCCATGATTTATTTCAAAAAGTCATTAAGAAAGGTAAGGCAACAGAAAAGCAGGAAATGGTTGTATCTCGACTTTCTGTGGTGATTCTAGGTGTGATTGCCATAGCATGTGGAATCTTATTTGAAAAAATGAACATTGCTTTTTTGATGGGGCTTACATTTGGTATTGCTGCTTCCGCTAACTTTCCTGTACTTATTCTTTCTATGTACTGGAAAGATTTAACCACCCGCGGTGCCATATTTGGTGGGTTTGTCGGAATCATTTCGGCAATTACCTTTGTGGTTTTATCACCAACTGTTTGGGTTGGCGTATTAGGCCATGAAAAAGCAATATTCCCATTTGATAATCCAGCTTTGTTTTCTATGCCACTCGCATTTTTGGTGAGTATCGTTGTTTCTTTGACTGATAAAAGTAAAAGAGCCGAGTTAGACAGACAAGGCTTTGAATTACAGGTGGTACGTTCCGAGCTTGGTGCTCAACAAGGTTCGTTTGAAAAAATGCCTTTGCATTAAGTTTGTTCAAGAACCCAAAAGTAAGAAAGCATGATTAAAAAATCATGCTTTCTTTATTAAACTTACATTATTAGTACTGCCTTAAAGCATTATTTCAAATGCTTTTGAAGTTCAGATCCAGCTTGTGATAATGCAGTTTTGACAGATGGTTCGTTGCTTAACGGATTTAACAGGCCATAGTCATGAATCAAACCGTTATAACGAGTTACAGTCACTGGTACACCCGCTTTATCTAAGTTACGGCCAAAAGCTTCACCTTCATCACGCAATACATCTAATTCAGCTGTTTGAATTAATGTTGGTGGGAAGTCTTTTAACTGTTCGCTTGTAGCACGAAGTGGTGATGCCAAAATATTGTTGCGATCATTGGCATTGGTTGTGTAGTTGTCCCAGAACCATTTCATCATGTTCTTAGTTAGGAAGTATCCTTTTTCATACTGATTGTAAGACGCATCGTCAAAACCAGCATTGGTAACAGGCCACAACATTACGTTGTAACGTACTTTTGGACCACCAGATTGTTTAATCTGAAGGGCAACAGCAGCAACCATGTTACCACCAACGCTATTACCTACTAAAGCTAAACGGCTACCATCAACACCAATTTCTTTACCATGTTTAGCGACCCATTTGGTTGCTTCATATGACTGATTAATTGCTACAGGGAAGTGAGCTTCTGGAGAAGGCGTATAGTTAACGTATACAGCCGCTGCACCAGACTCGCGAACTAAATCACGAATTAAGCGTTCATGAGTAGCAAAGTCGCCTAACACCCAACCGCCACCATGGAAGAACATAAATACAGGAAGAACGCCTTTAGCATTTTCTGGTTTAACAATTTTTAGTTGAATGCTTTGACCATTTATTTGAATTGTTTTCTCTGAAACTTGTGCTGGCGGAAGTTTTGCTCCTTTTTGTGCGCCGATTAAAACTTGACGAGCTTCGTTTGGAGTCATCAATTCCATTGGTTTACCGTTACCCGAATTGAGTACGTCTAGGAATGCTTGTACACCCGCAGTCGGAGCAGGAGTATTAATAGCTTCAGCTGAAACAGCTGTAGTGAAAAGAGCAGATGTTAATAAAGCTGTTGCGATTTTCATGGTGAAAACTCACTTTAAGTTAGAAATTTTAAATACAACTTTGAACCAAGGCTTTGTGTCCAATATGAAGTTGGTTCTATTGAAAGCTCAGTTCAATATTTATCTTGCATATATAATACTTGCACACAAGATACTTATGATCAAGAATTATTTATAATAATTTTTAGATAATTTTAATTTTTGGTTTAAATATGAAAGAAAACAAGATATTAGGTGATCAACTCTGTTTTTCGCTTTATTCAGTGGCGAATGCACTTACGCGTCAGTATCGTCCATTACTTAAAGATTTCGATTTAACTTACCCTCAGTTCATCGTTCTTTTAGCTTTGTACGAAGAAGATGACATTTCTCTAAAAGAACTCGGTGAAAAGACTTTATTTGACTCAGGCACCTTAACGCCGTTGGTTCAAAAACTTGAAGCAAAAGAGTTTTTGAAGAGGGTATCAATCAAAGAAGATGAGCGGGTAAAAAAAGTAATATTGACGGACAAAGCTTTAGAGATAAAAGAAAAAGTGATTGATCTACCCAATCAGTTGCGATGTTCAATGCATATGAATGATGAGGAGCTGACTATGCTGAGAAAGCTTTCTTTGAAATTATTGGAAGATTTATAAAGTTTTCTTTAACTGAAAATAATTTTTATCTGCAAATAATTTGAAGCTTTAAACTTTAAAAAAAAGAGGCATTTTAAGGCCTCTTTTCTATATAAAAAACAATAAATTCAATTGATTAAATATAGAAGTAATAAAAGGTATTGACATTAAAGTTGGCTTTAACCTTAAAGTAAAACCATACTGAATGAGGTCATTCCAATGAAAGTGTTCGAAAAATTAGTATTCCCAAATGGCTCATATGTTCCGAACCGTATTGCTAAAGCAGCAATGGAAGAAAACATGGCTGATTTAAACCATGCACCATCAGAAGAATTAATGCGTTTATATCAAGCTTGGGCAAATGGTGGCGTAGGTCTAATCATTACCGGAAATGTGATGGTAGATCGCCGAGCGATGACCGGACCGGGCGGCGTAGTGCTTGAAGATGAAAAGCATCTGGATACTTTTAAAAAATGGGCACAAATTGGTCGCTCAAAAGGTGCTCAGATTTGGCTTCAAATTAACCATCCGGGGCGTCAAATGCAGTCAAATTTAGGGCAACAAACATGGGCGCCTTCTGCTGTTGCTTTAGATTTAGGAAAAATGTCAAATCGTTTTAATACGCCAATTGAAATGACTGAATCTATGATTGCAGAAGTGATTCAGCGTTTTGCAAACACAGCACGTTTAGGTGAAAAAGCAGGGTTTACCGGTGTAGAAATTCATGCAGCGCATGGTTATTTATTAAGTCAGTTTCTTTCTCCACTGAGCAATAAACGCCAAGATCAATGGGGTGGTTCTTTAGAAAACCGTGCTCGTATTTTAATTGAGATTGTGGAAGCAGTTCGTAAAGTGGTTTCACCTCAGTTTACTGTGGCAGTAAAACTAAATTCAGCCGACTTCCAACGTGGTGGGTTTAGCGCTGAAGATGCTCAACAAGTGGTTAAAATGTTAAATGAGCATGCAGTCGATTTGGTTGAACTTTCAGGCGGTAGCTATGAAGCGCCAGCCATGCAAGGTCAAGCACGTGATGGTCGCACACTTGCTCGCGAAGCTTACTTTTTAGAATTTGCACAAGAAATTCGTAAAGTAGCCAAAATGCCTGTTATGGTGACAGGTGGTATACGCCGTAGACAAGTGGCAGAAAAAGTAATTGAAAGCGGTGTAGATATGGTTGGTATTGCCACAGCTTTAGCAATTGAACCTAATTTGCCAAATGCTTGGAAACAAGGGCACAATGTTACACCAGAGTTAAAACCAATTACTTGGAAAAACAAAACACTTGCTTCACTTGCCAATATGGCTGTAGTGAAATTCCAGTTACGTAATTTAAGCGCTGGTAAAAAAACAAAACCAAATGTTTCACCAGCTTGGGCTTTAATTTTGCAACAATCAGCGATGTCATGCCGTACCCGCCAATACAAGAAAGGCATGCGTGACTATACATTTGCGTCTTCATAAGTGAGTTGTGTTATGACAAATCCGAATGATTCAAACTGGATAATTTATGGAGCAAATGGCTATACGGGCGAGTTAATCGCTCGTGAAGCTGTACGCCAAGGTCTAAAACCAACTTTGGCTGGTCGTAACAAAGCTAAGGTTGAAACATTAGCTCAAGAGTTGGGACTCGATTATAAAGCTTTTGGGCTTGATAACGTAAATGCGGTCAGTGAGCAACTGCAAGGCTTTAAATTGGTCATGCACTGTGCGGGGCCATTTTCAGCAACATCAAAACCCATGATGGAAGCGTGTATAAATGCAGGTGCTCACTATCTAGATATTACGGGTGAAATCGCTGTATTTGAGTTGGCACAGTCACTTAACAGCCAAGCTGAAAAAGCCGATATTGTGCTTTGTCCGGGTGTTGGTTTCGATGTGATTCCGACAGATTGTGTTGCCGCTGCACTGAAAGAAGCATTGCCAGATGCGACCCATTTAGCGCTTGGTTTTGACTCTAGAACAGGGTTTTCGCCGGGTACAGCTAAAACAAGTACAGAAGGCATGGCCGAAGGCGGAAAAATTCGTAAAAACGGAAAAATTACTACCGTTCCATTAGCACATTATGTTCGGACCATTGATTTTGGTGACGGTAAAAAAAGTGCCATGAGTGTTCCGTGGGGAGACGTATCTACAGCGTTCTATACAACAGGTATTCCAAACATTGAAGTATTTGTTCCAGCATTTCCCAAAATGATTTTTGGCGCGAAAATGATGAACTATTTACGCCCAATATTAAAAATCAATGCTGTGCAGAAGTTTATTAAGTCACGTATTGAAAAAACGGTTGTGGGTCCAAATGAAGAGCTTCGTGCGAAAGTGCCTACCTATGTTTGGGGGGAGGCAAGAAATACGCGTGGGGAAATCAAAACTGCTCGCATTCAAACGGAAAATGCTTATAGCCTTACCGTAAATGGTTCACTGACTGTGGTGAATTATTTACTCAAAAATACTGTTAAAGGTGGTACATATACACCAGCAAAACTGATGGGCTATAAATTAGTGACCGAGCTGCCGGGTTCTGGTCCGCTGGTCATTAATTAAAAGCTTTTATTAAAACAGCATGTTTATAGATAGTCCCGAACAAGGAGTCATTCTTGTTCGGGTTATTTTTAAATATTTCAAGTAAATACGGCCTTATATAGATAAAAAGAAAAACAAAAACAAAACACTCCATAAGAAATAATTTAAATTGAATATACTAAGAAGCGATAAAATTTTTTTTATAACAAAGGAATGAAAATAATGAGAAAACTCATACTATTTCTACATGCATCGCTAGACAGTTTTGTCGAAGGACCAAATGGGGCAATGGACATAGGTTGGATTGCTTACGATGCCGATTTAGCAAACCATGCCAAAGAAATTTTGAGCACTGCCGATACGGTGATTTGGGGACGTGCGACCTACCAGATGATGCATAATTACTGGCCAACCATGCTTTCAAATCCAGAAGCTTCGGAGCACGAACGAAATCACGCGGAGTGGATTGAAAAGACTGAAAAAATCGTTTTTTCAACCACCTTAGATACAGTTGAATGGAATAATTCCCATCTTGTAAAAGACCATGTTGAAGAAGAAATTAATAAGCTTAAACAGCAAGCGGGTAAGGATATGGTGATTTTGGGGAGTCCACGGTTCGCACACTATCTGATGCAACTTGATTTAATTGATGAATATAAGATTACAGTTTCGCCCGTCTTAATTGGTAGTGGCTTGCCACTATTCCACGGTATTAAAGAAAAGACCAATCTTAAACTTATTGAAAATAAAACTTTTGCTTCTGGCGCCATTGGTCTTCACTATCAAAAGATTGACTGATTTTTTCTATAATATCTGTATGAAAAAAACGAATTACAGCATTGGTCTGTAATTCGTTTTTTTTAGATTTATAGAGTGCTACTTAAACGCTTTGATTACTTAGTCGATACCAGTACCCATCTATTCAACGCGAGAGCAGTTAACTCTATTTAAAGTTAAACATTACGGTGCTTTTACTTTATCAAAATAGAGATTCATAAGACGTTCTGCATTTTGCTCGCATGTAATTTCATCGGGTTTGTTGTTGATCGCATCAATCATGGTACGTAAGTTTTGCTTACTGACTTTTAGCTTCTGTTCTAAAAGTTCTATTTCCTGAATTTTGGTTTCAATCGTTTGAATAAGTGCATCATGATCCCAAGCGACAACTTTCGATGGCAAAAATGCTTTAATTTCTGCTAAAGAAAACCCGACTTGCTGGGCTTGCTGGATTAAAGAAAGTTGCTTCAAATCGTTATCGGTATATTCACGATAACCATTCGATTTTCTTTTTGCTTTAGGCAAGAGTTTGATCTGTTCGTAATAACGAATTGTAGGGGTGCTTAAACCACTTAGTTTCGATAACTCGCTAATATTCATAGCCACATACTCTCTTGACATTCAAGCTAACTTTAAACTTATAGTAGCATAAAAGCAAGGTTCATAACTTTACCAAGCACGCATTTTCAGTAACAACTTTCTATGCTTTGATAGACGAAAGAATAGAATTATAAATATGAAGAATGAGGTGAGAAAATGTCTAAACGCATATTACACATCGTGACCAATGTTTCACGCTATAAGGATGTAGATCAACAAACAGGACTGTGGTTAGGTGAGCTCACCCATGCCTATGACGAGTTTGAAAAGCAAGGCTATGTGCAAGATATCGTCAGTCCAAATGGCGGAAAAACTCCAATTGAACCTAAGTCACTTGTGCCTTTAATTGCAGATAAATCTGTTAAAGACAGAGAAAAAGATCAGGCTTTTATTACGCTACTGGCAAATACATTTAAGCCTTCCGATATTCATTGGGAAGATTATGACGTGATTTACTATACGGGTGGTCACGGTGTGATGTGGGATTTTTTAGATAACCCTGAACTGCAAGAAATCACCAAAAATATTTATGAAAAAGGCGGCATTGTTTCGAGTGTTTGTCACGGATATTGCGGCTTGCTCAATGTCAGACTTTCAAATGGTAAACGACTCATAGAAGGCAAAAAGTTAACTGGCTTTGCATGGAGTGAAGAAGTGTGGGCAGGGGTAGCGAAAAAAGTGCCGTACAATGCTGAAGAGTTAGCGAAAGAATATGGTGCTCGTTATGAAAAGGCTTTTATTCCTTTTGTGCCGTATGTAGTTCAAGACGGCAACTTGATTACTGGTCAAAACCCATTTTCTGCTAGAAGAACAGCTTTAGCGATTATAGAAGAGCTTGAAAAGAGTGCTTCGTAAAAATCACTCAAAGTTATAAACAAGATAAGGCGAACACTTAAAATGAGTGTTCGCCTTACTCATATTAGACTACGAACGCCACCAATAATTTTCGGCATTTGGTTCATTTAAATTGAGTATTTGACCCATTTGCGGTGTGCTAATGGCTAAATTATTTTCATGTGCCAAACCAACAATACGTTCAAACGGATCATCCCAAGCATGAAGTGCCAAGTCAAAAGTACCATTGTGCACAGGTAACAAATGGCGACCTTTTAAATCGATATGTGCTTGCAAAGTTTGCTCTGGTTGCATGTGAACATCGGGCCACTCAGGGTCGTAAGCACCCGTTTCTAACATGGTCAAATCAAACGGACCATAACGGTGTCCAATCTCTTTAAACCCATCAAAATAGCCTGTGTCACCGCTAAAAAACACACGTAAGTCGTTATCAATAATCACCCACGAAGCCCAAAGCGTCGCATTGCTATCGCCCATACCACGGCCTGAAAAATGATGAGCAGGGGTAGCCACCAATTTTAGTCCATCCACATGGGTAGTATCCCACCAATCAAGTTGTTGTACTTTTTCTGCTGGAATTCCCCATTTAATGAGTGTATCGCCCACACCAAGCGGTGTTAAGAAGTGCTCAACTTTATCGTTAAGTTGCATGACCGCATGGTAGTCGAGGTGGTCGTAGTGGTTATGCGACAAAATCACGCCTTTAATCGGTGGTAAGTCGGCAATGCTAATCGGTGGCTGGTGGAAACGTTTTGGGCCAATCCACTGAAAAGGTGAAGCGCGCTCAGAAAAAACAGGGTCGGTTAACCAAAACTCATTACGCAGTTTTAACAAAATGGTTGAGTGGCCCAAACGAAATAGAGAGCGGTCAGGCGCACTTAAAAGCTGTTCTTTTGACAAACTTAAAACAGGAATTTCTTTGTTAGGTACTGTGTCTTTTGGTTTGTTAAATAGAAACTTCCACATAAGTTGAAGTGTTTTACCAAAAGAAGGCTTGTGTTGGTTCGGACGCGTATTTCTAAATTTGCCATTGTGCTGCTGAGATGGCATTAAGGGAGAAGGCAAGTCTGTTGTGTTTGAAATAGTCATCTTGTTTTTCCTTATTGGAACAAACCTATATGTGCAAATAAGAACTTGGGCTAAGTACTTATTTTGATTTAATTAAATGAGTATTTACTCACTCATTAATTGGTTTAAAAATAAGGACGCCGTGCATCCTTATTCTTTTATTTAAATTGAAACTGCATGCCAAAACGCTTCAAAGCCAGATTTGCGATAAAGCTCAGCTTGAGAAGGGTCTTGGGCAATAAAATTAAGTGTAACTTCGGCAAGTGCACCTAAAATCGAAGCAATAAATAACGGTGGATAATCTCTTAATTTGCCGTCATTAATACATTCTTGAATATTTTGGGTGAGGTCACAAAAGGTTTGCATACCAATTTGTTTGCTTTGCTCGGTAATTTGTTCTGATGTTGAAAGCTGCGCCATCACTTTACGCTTAAGGGGAGCTTCTAAACTCCAGTCCAAATAGCTTTGCCAAATGTGCGACATTTGTGTTTGCAGGTCAGCATTAGTCGGGTAACTAAGCATCATGACCTGACGTAGCTCAGCCTTTAGCGAAAGATATAACTGGTTAAGCAGTTCTTCTTTATTACTAAAATAGGTAAATAAAGTACCTTCTGCTACGCCAGCAACTTTAGCAATTTTTGAGGTAGATGCACGTTCACCAAGCTCTGCTAATGTTTCAATAGCAGCACTTAAAATTGCATTACGTTTATCTTCACTACGAGGACGAGCCATATACAAATAAATTAATTGAGTGATTACTCAATCATACATGAAAATAATGAGAGAACAAGCCCTATTTTTATGTGCCTTTGGTTAGGTGAAAATGAGCATTACTTAGCAACCCATTCATTATTGTACAAAGTGTTAATCCTTCTTGGTGGTCGCTCCCTTGAACCACAAGGTTACCTTTATTGTCCCACACGCTACATTTACCGGCTGCCTTCCAGCCACCTGTTTCACTGATAAAGTTTGAGAGCAAGACAGAGCTATTTGTTTGCTTAGCAATATTGGATAACAACTCACTGTCTGTAGTAAAACCTCCGTTTGAGATTAATGCACTGACCAGATATACATCTGCGTTGGCAGCTTGTGCATCTAAGTAGTGTTGAGGTTCAGTAAAGTCCGCACAAATAGCGAGTGAGATCTTTATCTGATTGATGACAAAGAAGTAGTTGTTATTGCCAGCTGTGCAGTAATCACTCTCGTTTTGATGGAGGTACTGTTTTTGATAAAAATTAACGTCTCCATTTGGATGGCAGATAACAGCACCGATATATGGTTTTTTTTGTCCGCTTTTTAAGGGGCATCCAGCAATAACCGTTAAATCGTTTGAAATCGCAGCATTAGAAAGTTCATGGATTAAGGACGATGTATGACATATGGCTAGATCTGTCAGCATTTCAAGTTCATATCCTGTTAAGGATAATTCTGGAAATATCACGACATCAGCTTTTAAATGTGCTGCACGCTCACATAGTTTTTTATGAGTTTTTATATTTTCTTCAATATTGCCTTTTTCAACCTTGTGCTGTGCTAGAGCGAAGCTAACTTTGCTTTTCATCAAACCATGTCCTTTTGTATTTCATCTTCAACCATGACTTTAGGTAACCATATAATGCCTAATTCATCCAAGCCTGCTTTTAATTGTAATCTTGTATGGTTATCTACTCACATACCTAAAACCATGATTGTCATTATGACAATTTTTATAGAGCTTAGAGCAGTAATGGTTTTATTCCTCATAAAAACTAATTAAATTACTGTGTAAAATTAAATTGTTAAGCCATTATTTAAGGTGTTCCTTAATTATGTAATTTAATGAAAAACAATAATTAATTAAATAATTTCTAGCCAATTTCGCATTGACAGCTCAAATCTTGAAGATTACCATTTGCGGGCTGGCCTACATTGCCAGTCGGTTTTGACGGACCGATGATCGACCACATCAGATTATTCCTTTCTGAGGGATAGTTTTATGTGCGCACACCTCGTTCCCTCCC
The DNA here is from genome assembly GCF_044538495.1 of Acinetobacter sp. ABJ_C4_1. NCBI lineage: Bacteria > Pseudomonadati > Pseudomonadota > Gammaproteobacteria > Moraxellales > Moraxellaceae > Acinetobacter > Acinetobacter sp. ABJ_C4_1. The sequence goes on from NZ_JBIUCQ010000011.1 coordinate 117,180, forward strand.
GTAGCGGTAGGACGGGAGTGGGACACCTTCGGGTGTGCTGGATGTCGAACCCAGTCCGTCAACCTGCTTCCGTTCTGCCACCATAATTTATAATGCTTTGGCAGAACTCCCAAAAGAAGGAGTTGGCTATGCATATTCATAAATTATTGGCAGTCACTGTCAAAATCTATATCGACACCACTTAAATTACTTTAAAGCAGCTCGATCGCCGTAAGGCTTTTCAGACTTTAAATCATTACGTCTAAAAAACTTGCTTCAACAATAAAACTTGAGATGTGCCAAGCACAGTCTTTACGGCTTTGCTGTGCCTTTTTTCTCCCAGAAAAGGCACAGGCTTTTTAATCTCTTTTAGAAACAACAAGAACTTAAAACGGTAAAACTATGCCAAATTTAGAAATATCTTCGAAAAAACTACATGTTGTTCAAACTGCTATACGCCTATTTATAACTTACGGGTTTCACACAGCAGGTGTAGACCTGATTGCTAAAGAAGCCCAAATCACCAAATCTACGTTTTATAAATATTTTGGCTCGAAAGAAGGTTTAATTGAAATGTGCATCGCCTTTCAAAAAAGCCTGCTCAGAGAAGAAGTGCTTGCCATTATTTATTCAAACCGTTATTACACTTCAAAAGATAAACTCAAAGAAATTATTGTTTTACATACCAATTTAAACAGTTTGTACAACCTTTTGCTTAAAGCCATTTTTGAAATAAAACTGCTTTATCCAAAGTCCTACAGTATGGCCCTTGAATATCGAAAATGGCTACGCCATGAAATTTTTGACCTAATTTTTAGTGGAGAAATTCACGAGCCAAAATTCGATGCCGACATGGTTTTAAACCTGATAGATGGTTTGCTGCTACAGGCTTTAAGCTCAAATAGTTTGGATGAACGGGACGTGGTGGTAGAGAGGTTTTTTAGGGGTGATTGAAACGGAGGTACAGGATAGTTTTTATATTGTTAGTATAGGTTTATTTAGTATAATTAATAGAATTTTCTATATTTAATTCAAGAATATTACAATGGATGCAAGTGGTTTATTTACTGTTTTGGGAATTTTTGTAGCAATTATCACATTAATATCTGAAGAAAGAAGACAAGATTTTTTCTTAAGAGCATCTAAAGGATATTGGCTATGTTTTCTTGCTTTAAATCTACTTGCATTAGGAGTCATTTATTCTAGTGTGCTAATTGTAGTTGCGAGGTTAAATCCAATTAATTATTTCTGGGGATTTGATGAAAAAATAGCAGTTTTATCTTGTGTTATTGTAATGAGTATTTTATTTGTTTATAAGCTATTAGGAAGGAAACTACCACAATTACAATATAATAAATGGACTGATGTTTCTTATCGTTTATTAAGGGAGAAAAAGTACTATATTTTAAGTTTTTTACTTGAAAAATATCTTGACCAATTTTTAGATATTGTTAATAAAAAAACAATATATGAGAAATTTTATAACTACATTTTTAAAAACTCTAGAGCAAGTCCTGAGGAATTTTTGAGTGCTTCACCAGTCCATATTTCTAATTTTATTAATATCAAAAGGTTTATATTTAAGAAAATTTTAGTAGTTTTACCAAGCGAAATCGGTCACAAAACTTTGATTTATCAATCTATTGAGAAACTATTAAAATCACCAGGTTTCTTGGTTTATTTGGTAGAAATGCATCCAATAATTGCAGTTAAATTAACTTCTAGTCGTTCATTTTTACAGATAGATGAGTTCACCAATAACTTTTTTAAAAATTTAATTTCTATCAAAAATAGTATTTTATATAGAGAAATTAGAGATAATCAACATTTCATGTACTCAACTGGGTATCGTATTGAGCCAGAAAATTTTGTTCTAAGTTATTACTTTTTAGATCCTAATGTAGCGATTAATGCTAATATTTGGAAACCAGTTGGGGATTATGTTTGCAAATATATTAAAGAGCAAAGTGGTAAGGATAATTTTTATAACAGTTATTGTGAATCTTTTAATTATACGGAAGAGCCATGGGAATGTCCAATTTTTGTTGGTATACATTTTTTTGATATAATGGTTAAAAGTGCTATATACACTAAAACGAATGATCATATGTGGTTAATGTATTATGAATATTTCTTAGATGAAATATTAAATAATATTAATAGAAGTAAAAATTCAGAGACTTGGCAAGAGTTTCCATTGAAATTTGATTATTTAATCTACTGCATAATTTCGAATTGTTCTGATTGGGTAATAGCTGCAAAATATTTATATAAAGGAAATGAAAATATTAAACCTATAGAATGGGCAAGTTATACCCTCGGTACTTTATTGAGGAAGATTTTATTGTCTAAGAATATTGATTTTAAACAAAAAATATATTACTTAGAAATCGTTTTAAAGACTATGAACGAATTAGATGATGCAAAACAAAAGCGTTTATCACAGCAAATATTTTGTACCATAATAAGAAAGTATAAAGATACTGTACCAGATTCGAATATTGGTTGGTTAAGGTATATTTATATTCAAGTTGATCACGTATTAAGGTTGTCGGGTTCAACTTTTGATAATGAAATAAAAAAAGTACCTTAAGGTACTTTTTTTATTTATAAGTATCTTTTTTATTATAAAAGATTATATCTCTGGTAAATCTTGAAAAGAATTAATTTGATTTAGATAGCTATCATTTTTTATAGGTTTTACTATATATTTTTTATGTATTTGCGGTGATTTTCCTTTATAAATAAAATTCTCAACATTGATAGCTACAAGACAGTTTGTTGTCCCACATTCTAAAATTTTACCTTTAAGGGGATAAGGTACATTTTTATAGATTTTATTTAAATGCATCTCGATTATTTCATCCTTAATTGGTAATTCACGATCTTCAATTTGAATACGTTCTTTTGCATCATGTAGACCTGTTTTTTCCATATCTATAAAGAAGAATAGTATACTAATGATAACAAGATATAAAATAATAAGATAAAAATAGTAGCGAATTACTTCTTTCATTCCTTGATCTATATTCTTAAAGTCAACTTTACTATCCCAATTAATAGATTTTTTAATAATATTATGTGTTTGATCTGAAATAATATTTAAGAGTATTTTTATAGAAAGTTTATCACTACTTTTTTGTTTAAATTTTTCTTTTATTTTTTGTTTGTAATATAAAATACCTACTAATATTTTAGGTGGAATAATAG